>JAJZFF010000588.1 GCA_021805485.1 Pseudomonadota bacterium | reverse complement strand
GGTGCGCGAGCGCCGCGGCGCCGCCCTGAAAGGCGACGACACGGTGTTCGACGGCTCCTACATGCTGGGTAGCGCGGCGAAGGCACGCGGTCTGATCGACGGATTCGGCGATGTGCGCGGCCTGATCACCGGGCGCTGCGGCCCGCGCGCGAAGCCGGTCTTTCTTGGCCCGAAGCGGAAATTCTCGCTGCTGCGGCTGTTCGGCCGGTCCAGCCTGATCGAACTCGCCAATGCGATGGAGTCCGAGGCGCTCACGCCGAAACTCGGCTGAGCGCCCCGGTCGCTTCGGCGTCTTACGACGCCTGGGTCACGAACTTGGTGGCGAGATAGGCCTCGATCGCCTCGGCGCCGCCTTCCCAGCCATAGCCGCTGTCCTTCATGCCGCCGAACGGCGTCTCGGGCAGGGCGATGCCGTGATGGTTGATCGAGATCATCCCCGATTCGATGCGGTCGCCCAGCGCCGTGACCGTTCTGGCCGACCGCGAATAGGCGTAGGCGGCGAGGCCGTATTCCAGCCGGTTGGCCTCGGTCACCGCGTCCTCGAAGGTCGAGAAACGGTTGACCAGCGCGAGCGGGCCGAACGGTTCCTCGTTCATCACCCGCGCCGTGGTCGGAATGTCGGTCAGCACGGTGGGCTGGAAGAAATATCCCTTGTTGCCGATCCGCTCGCCGCCTTCGGCCACCTTCGCGCCGTGCTTCGTCGCGTCGGCGATGAAGCCCTCGATCGCCGGGATGCGGCGCTCGTTGGCGAGCGGCCCCATCGTCGTGCCCTCCTCGAGCCCGTTGCCGACCTTGATTTTCCGGACCGCGCCGAGGAAGCGCTCCATGAACCCGTCATAGACGCTCTCCTGCACGAGGAAGCGCGTCGGCGCGACGCAGACCTGGCCGGCATTGCGGAACTTGTTGGCGGCGAGGATCTTCGCCGCCGCGTCGAGATCGGCGTCCTCGAAGACGATCGCCGGCGCGTGGCCGCCGAGTTCCATCGTCGCCCGCTTCATGTGCGCCCCGGCGAGGGCGGCGAGATGCTTGCCCACCGCGGTCGAGCCGGTGAAGGAAATCTTCCGCACTGCGCGGTGCGGGATCAGATATTCGGAAATCTCGGCCGGCACGCCGTAGACGAGGTTGAGCACGCCCGGCGGCAGCCCGGCATCGGCGAAGGCGCGCACCAGCTCGGCGCAGGCGCCCGGCGTTTCCTCCGGCCCCTTCAGGATCACCGCGCAGCCGGCGGCCAGCGCGGCCGAGACCTTGCGCACCGCCTGGTTGATCGGGAAGTTCCACGGCGTGAAGGCGGCGACGATGCCGACCGGCTCCTTGACCACGAGCTGGTAGACGCCCGCCGCCCGCGCCGGGATCACCCGGCCATAGGTGCGCTTCGCCTCTTCGGCGAACCAGTCGATCACGTCGGCGGCGACCGTGGTTTCGCCCTTCGCCTCGGCCAGCGGCTTGCCCTGTTCCATCGTCATGATCGTGGCGATCTCGGGAATCCGCGCCCGGATCAGCTCGGCGGCCTTGCGCAGCAGCGCCGCGCGCTGGAATGCCGGCGTCGCCCGCCAGGTCGCATAGCCAGCCTCCGCCGCTGCGATCGCGGCGTCGAGATCCTCGCGCCCCGCATGGGCGGCGGTGCCGATCACCTCCTCGGTCGCCGGGTTGATCACGTCGAGCGTGCGGCCCGAGGCGGATTTCGTCCATGCCCCGCCGATATGCAGCAAAACGTCCTTGTACATCTATGATCCTGTCTCTGTGTCCTGTCTGGCCGCCGGTTCAGACGGTGGCCAGCACCTTGCGCAGCTTGTCGAACATCTCGTCGAGCTGGTCGTCGGTGGTGATGAAGAGCGGGGCGAAGATCACCGTATCGCCGGCAACCCGCAGCACCAGCCCCTGTTCGAAGGCGCGGCGCAGCACGGCGAAGCCACGCTTGCCCGGCCCGCCCTCGGGCGCGAGATCGACCGCGCCGAGCAGGCCGAAACCGCGGGTGTCGATGACGATCGGGACGTCGCGCAGTGCCGCGATGCGTTCGAGGAATTTCGGCGCCAGCGCCGCGCCGCGCGCGAACAGGTCATCCTCGCGGAAAATCTTCAGCGTCGCCAGCGCGGCGGCGCAGGCCACCGGATGCGCCGAATAGGTGTAGCCGTGGAAGAACTCCACCGCCTCCGGCCCGGCGGCATCGAGAATCGCCTGCTGCACGTCCTCCCGCACGGCGACGGCGGCCATCGGGATGTTGCCGTTGGTGATCGCCTTGGCCATGGTCAGCATGTCCGGCACCACGCCGAACGCATCCGCCGCGAAGGGCGCGCCGGTGCGGCCGAAGCCGCAGATCACCTCGTCGAAGATCAGCAGGATGCCGTGCTTCGTGCAGATCTCGCGCAGCCGCTCCAGATAGCCCTTCGGCGGCACCAGCACGCCCGTCGATCCCGCGATCGGCTCGACGATGCAGGCGGCGATGGTGTCGGCGCCATAGAGATCGATCATGCGCTGCAGATCGTCGGCGAGATCGACGCCGCCATGCTCGCCCTGGCCCATCTGGAAGCGGTTCTCGGGGATGTGCGTGTGCCGCATATGCGCGACGCCCGGCAGGCCGAGGCCGAATGCCTCGCGGTTCTTCACCATGCCGCCGACCGACCAGCCGCCGAAATTGACCCCGTGATAGCCGCGCGCCCGGCCGATGATCCGCTGCCGCTGCCCCTGGCCGCGCACGCGGTGATACTGGATCGCGACCTTGAGCGCGGATTCGACCGCTTCCGATCCCGAGCCGGCGAAGAACACGCGGTTCAGCCCGGCGGGCAGCATCTGCGCCAGTTCGGTGGCCAGCCGGAACGAGCCGGGCACGCCGAACTGGAAGGCCGGCGCGTAATCCAGCTCCTCGAGCTGCCGCGCCACCGCGTCGCGGATCTCGCGCCGCCCGTGTCCGGCCGGCGTGGTGTAGAGGCCGGAGACCGAGTCCAGCAGCTTCTCGCCCGCCGTATTCCAGTAATGCACCCCCTCGGCGCGGGCGATGATGCGCGGCGCATCATGGAACTGCTTGTTGGCGGTGAAGGGCATCCAGTGATGGATCAGCGGCTCGTTCGAGCGCGAAGCGGGCTGGTTCATGGAACGGTCCTCGCAGAAAGGAAATATCGTCAGCTTATTATTTTAATCGGAACACGCGCAAGCCTGGCGGTTGATGTGCCGTTTCGTGACAGTCTGTCGATTATCCTGAACACATCACCGTCGTTTCGCCGCCCCTTGGCCCGCGCCGCCGCCGGGCCTAAAAGCGGTGCTCGACTATAATGGGAGTTTAAATATATGAAACTGTTCAGGCATGGCGCCAGCGGCGCCGAACGTCCGGGAATTGTCGATGCCTCCGGCGCGCTGCGCGACCTCTCCGGCGTCATTGCCGAAATCGACGCCACCGTTCTCTCCGATGCCGGGCTTGCGCGCCTCGCCGCGCTCGACGCCGCGACGCTGCCGCTGGTGCCCGCCGGCACGCGGATCGGCGCGCCGGTTCCCCGGCCGGTCAATTTCATCTGCATCGGCCTCAACTATGCCGACCATGCGGCCGAATCCGGGCTCAAGGTGCCGGAGGAGCCGATCATCTTCCTCAAGGCCGGCAGCGCGTATTCGGGCCCGAACGACGATATCGTGATCCCGCCCGGCTCGAAGGAGACGGACTGGGAGGTCGAACTCGGCGTGATCATCGGCACCGGCGGCTCCCATATCGCCGAGGACGCGGCGCTCGATCACGTCGCCGGCTACTGCGTGGTCAACGATGTCAGCGAACGCGAATACCAGATCCGCCGCGGCGGCACGTGGGACAAGGGCAAGGGCTGCCCGAGCTTCGGCCCGACCGGCCCCTTCCTCGTCACCCGCGACGAGGTGCCCGATCCGCAGGCTCTCGATCTCTGGTGCGAGGTCGACGGCAAGCGGATGCAGAACGGCAACACGCGGACGATGATCTTCGGCGTGAAGACGCTGGTCTCCTATGTCAGCCGCTTCATCCGGCTCGAACCCGGTGACATCATCGCCACCGGCACACCGCCCGGCGTCGGCATGGGCATCAAGCCTGAGCCGGTCTTCCTGCGGCCCGGCCAGACCGTGCGCCTCGGCATCGCCGGGCTTGGCGAGCAGACGCAGAAGACGACCGGCGGCTGATTCGCGCCCGGCATGACCGGAAAGGCCGGATTGCCCGGTGCCGCGCGCGGGCTGTATTGCACCCCGGCGGCACCGGGCCCGGCCATCCGGACGCCGTGCCGCGCGATCTGGATTTTCGTTAATTCTCCTGCCATTGCCGCCGGGGCCAAGCTTCAGTAAAGGCCGATCATGCGCCGTTCGACCCTCACCCTTGTTCTCCTCCCCGCGATTCTCGCCGGCTGTGCCGTGCCCGGCCGAAGAACGCCCGGACCCTATGCCGGGGCGCCGTCGCTGGTCGACGTTGCGGCCCTCACCAGCTTCAACGGCCGCCTGCCGCTGGTCACCATCCCCGAATCCACGGAAATCTGGTCGCCATCGGTGAAATACGCGGTGGATGCCGCGTTGAAGATCAATCCCAAGGCGCGCTTCCGCGTCTATGTCACCGGCCCGACGGCGGGCGGTCCCGCCGCCGCCGAAATGGCGATGGCGCGCCTCGCGCCGCGCGCGGCCCAGGTCGCGGATGCCATCGTCGCCGACGGTGTCGCGCCCGATCACGTCTCGCTCGGCGCCTCGGCGCCGCTGCACGCGGTACCGCCGCCCGCAACACCCGAGATCGTGGTCTTCGCGAAGTAATGCCCGTCGCTGATCTGGCGACGGCCGCGCTGCGCCTTCTCGAACCGGAGACGGCGCACAACGCCGCCATTGCGGCGCTGCGCCTCGGCCTCGCCGGAAGGCAGCGTGTTCCCGCCGATCCGCGCCTCGCCATGCCGGCCTTCGGACGGACCATCGCCCTGCCGATCGGCCTCGCCGCCGGGTTCGACAAGAACGCCGCCGCCCTCGCCGGCCTGTCCCGCCTCGGCTTCGGCTTCGTCGAGGCCGGCACCGTCACCCGCCGGCCGCAGCCGGGCAATCCGAAGCCCCGCCTGTTCCGCCTCGAGGATGACGGCGCGCTGATCAACCGCATGGGCTTCAACAATCTCGGAATCGAGGGTTTCGCCGCCCGCCTTGCCAGGGCTGACCGCGCGCTCACGGCGCTCGGCGCCAATCTCGGCATCAACAAGGAGGGCGCCGATCCGCTGGCCGACTACCCCGCCCTGGTCGCCGCGGTCGCCCCGCATGCCGACTACGTCGCGATCAACGTCTCTTCGCCGAACACGCCTGGCCTGCGCGACCTGCAGGCCGCCGACCGTCTGGCCGCGATCCTCGACGCGATCCGCGCCGCCGTGCCCAACGCGCCGCCGCTCTTCGTCAAGCTGGCCCCCGATCTCGACGAGGCGGCGCTGCCCGAGCTGGTCGACATGGCGGTCGGCCGCGCGGTGGCCGGGCTGATCGTCAGCAACACCACGCTCGCCCGGCCCGAGAGCCTGCGCGGCGCGGCGCGCGGCGAGGCCGGCGGCCTGTCCGGCGCGCCGCTGTTCAACCGGGCGACGCGCATGCTCGCCCGCGTCCGCCTGCTCGCCGGCGACCGGCTTCTGCTGATCGGCGTCGGCGGCGTGGCGACGCCGGAACAGGCCCTCGCCAAGTTCCGCGCCGGCGCCAGCCTCGTGCAGGTCTATACCGCCTTCGTCTATCAGGGGCCGTCATTGCTGCCCCGCCTCGCCGCCGGCCTGTCCGCCCTGCTCGACCAGTACGGCGCCGCCACCCTCGCCGAGCTCGTCGGCCGCGATGCCGACCGCCTCGCGGAGATCGCTCCATGACCGCCGATACGATGAGCGTCGAAACCCTCGCCCATGATCACGACGGCTTCATCGTCGATCTCTGGGGCGTGGTGCATGACGGCGTGCGCCCCTATCCCGGCGTTCCCGCCTGCCTGCGCCACCTGCGCGAGGCCGGCAAGCGCGTCGTCTTCCTCTCCAACGCGCCCCGCCGCACCGCGCCGGTCGCCGCCGCCCTGGCCGCGATGGACATCGGCCCCGAGCTATACGACGGCATCATGACCAGCGGCGAAGCCGTCCGCGCTGCGCTGGTCTCACGCACCGAGCCCGATTTCGCGGCCCTGGGCGACCGTCTGT
>JAJZFF010000263.1 GCA_021805485.1 Pseudomonadota bacterium | reverse complement strand
GATGGTCGAAAAACCCGCCGCTCTCGGCTGAGGTAAGCCGGTCGATCACCGCCAGCAGCCGCGCCGCCGCCACCTCCGGCGCCTGCACGTCGAGCCCGCTGGCGGCGAAAGGGGACGAAAGCCCCGTCGCCACCGTGCCCGGATGCAGCGCGACGCAGATCGCCGCCGGCGACCGCCGCGCCAGCTCCACCGCGGCCGTCCGCACGAACTGGTTCAGCGCCGCCTTCGACGCGCGATAGCCATACCACCCGCCGAGCCGGTTATCGCCGATGCTGCCGACCCGCGCCGACAGCGTGGCGAACACCGCCCGCCCCTCGCGCGGCAAGGCGGGCAGCAGATGCTTCATCAGCAGCGCCGGGCCGATCGCGTTCAGCGCGAAGCTGCGGGCGAGGCGGCCCGCATCCAGCTCGCGCAGGCTCTTCTCCGGCATCTGTGCTTCATCGTGCAGGAAGCCGGTGGCATCGATCGCAAGGCGAATGGCCCCCCGCGCCGCCACCGCCCGCACCGCTTCGGCAATGCTGGCCTCATCGAGCAGGTCGAAGCGCGGCGCGCTGCCCCGCCCGAGCCCGATCACCGCGGCGAAACGCCGATCGCCCGCAAGGGCTGCCACCAGCGCGCCGCCAATGCCGCCGCCCGCGCCGAACACCACCGCCACATCATCCCGTCCCGTTCCGTCCATCGCATCCCTCCGCCCTGTCGCGGATATGGCGCGGAACCGCCGGCGCGAAACCGCCCCTTGCCGCCGGCGCCGCTTCATGATCGAAACAGGTCATGATCCTTTCCGGCCACGCACGCCTCGCCGGGGTGATCGGCTATCCGGTCGCCCATTCCCGCTCGCCCCGCCTGCACGGCACCTGGCTCGAACGCCACGGGATCGACGGCGCCTATCTCCCGCTCGCCATCGCCCCGGACGATTTCGCCGCCTGCGTCGCCGCGCTGGCGAAAATGGGCTTCGCCGGCGCCAACGTGACGATCCCGCACAAGGAAGCCGCCTTCGCCGTGTGCGACCGCGTGGCCGACAGCGCGCGGCGCGCCGGGGCGGTGAACACGCTCGTCTTCACGCCCACGGGGATCGAGGGCGCGAATACCGACGGGTCGGGCTTTCTCGCCAATCTGCGCGCCCATGGCGTGAACCCCGCCGCCGGCCCGGCGCTGGTGCTCGGCGCCGGGGGGGCGGCGCGGGCCATCGCTACCGCGCTGCAGGATGCGGGGGCGGTGGTCACGCTGTGCAACCGCTCGCCGGAGCGCGCGGTGGCGCTCGCGCGGGATTTCGGCCTCGTCCACATCCCCTGGGAGGCGCGGTCGGCGGCGCTGGCGGACCACGCGCTGGTGGTCAACACCACCTCGCTCGGCATGGCCGGGCATAATCCGCTCGAACTCGATCTCGCCCGCGCCGCTCCCGGCATGGCGGTGGCGGACATCGTCTATGTCCCGCTGGAAACACCGCTGCTGGCGGCGGCGCGGGCGCGCGGCCTCGTCGCGGTCGAGGGGCTCGGGATGCTGCTGCACCAGGCGGTGCCGGGCTTCGCCGCCTGGTTCGGCGTCACCCCGGTGGTGGACGATGCGCTCTACCGCGCCGTCGCGGCCGACCTGATGGGATGAAGATCATCGGCCTCACCGGCGGAATCGGCATGGGGAAATCCACCGTCGCTTCACTCTTCCGCCGCCGCCACGTGCCGGTGTTCGATGCCGATGCCACGGTCCGCGCGCTGCAGGCGCCGGGCGGGGCGGCGCTTGCGCCCATCGCGGCGGCGTTTCCCGGCGTGGTGCGCGCCGGCGTGCTCGACCGCGCCGCCCTGCGCGCGCATGTGCTGGCCGATCCCGCCGCGCGGCGCCGTCTGGAAGCGATCATGCACCGCATGGTGCGCGCGGCGGAGACAAAATTCCTCGCCGCCGCCCGCAGGCGCGGCGCCCGCGCCGTGCTGCTCGACATTCCGCTGCTGTTCGAAACCGGCGGCGAGGCGCGGGTCGATCTCGCACTCACCGTCTCCGCGCCGCGCGCGGTGCAGATCGCGCGGGTGCTGCGCCGCGGCCTGCCCCACGCCGAGATCGAGCGGATCATCGCCCTGCAAATGCCGGATGCCGAAAAACGCCGCCGCGCCGATGCGGTGATCGCCACCGGCCTGTCCCGCCACCACACGGTGCGGCGCGTCCGCCAGCTCATGGCGACGCATGTGTTTCGCCCCGCGCCGCCAGCCCGCCGCCCCAGGCGGTTCCGCCAGCCGTTCAGCCGGCGGCGGCGATGACCTCGCGCAGCTGCGGATAGATCTCGTTCGCCCAGCGCGAGCCCGAGAACACGCCGTAATGGCCGACGCCGAGCTGGAGATGGTTGCGCTTCTGCGCCGGTTTCAGCCCGGTGCAGAGATCGAGCGCCGCGACCGACTGGCCGGGCGGGCAGATATCGTCCCGCTCGCCCTCGACGGTGAAGACCGATGTCTTGCGGATCGCCGCCGGGCGCACCGTCTGGCCGCGCCAGCTCAGCTGGCCGCGCGGCAGATCGTGCCGCTGGAACACGCGCTCGACGGTTTCGAGATAGAATTCCGCCGTCAGGTCCATCACCGACTGGTATTCGTCGTAGAACTTGCGATGCGCCGCCTCGCTCGCGTCATCCTCGGTGACGATGGCGCGGAACTGGCGCAGATGCGCGCCGATATGCCGGTCGAGATTCATCGACACGAAGGAGGCGAGCTGCACGAAACCGGGATAGACCGCCCGCCCCGCCCCGGCGAAGCGGCGCGGCACGGTGGTGATCAGGTTGCTGCGGAACCAGGCGATGTCGCGGGTCTTGGCGAGGTCGTTGACCTTCGAGGGGTTGCGCCTGGTATCGATCGGCCCGCCCATCAGCGTCATGCTGCGCGGCGCCGCCGGATCGCCGGCCTCGGCCATCAGCGCGGTCGCGGCGAACACCGCCACCGCCGGCTGGCACACGGCGACGACATGCGCCCCCGGCCCGATTTCGCGCAGGAAGTCCATGATATGCGCCACATATTCATCGAAGCCGAAGCGCCCCGCGCTCACCGGAATGTCGCGCGCGTTCTTCCAGTCGGTGATGAAGACGTCGTGATCCTGCAGCATGACCTCGACGGTGTTGCGCAGCAGGGTCGCGAAATGGCCCGAAAGCGGCGCCGCGATCAGCACGCGCGGGCCGGGTGAGGCAGTCTCCTTGCGGAAATGCAGCAGGTCGCCGAAGGGCGTTCCGCTCACCACCGTCTCGGTCACGGGAATGTCCCGCCCGCCGGCGCGCACGCTGGCGATGCCGAACTCCGGCCGGCTGTGGGAAATGCCGCTATTGCCGAAAATCTCCAGTGCGGCGCGCGTCGCAACCGGCAGGGTCGGGATTCCCGCCGGCGGCGTCAGCAGGTCGATCAGCGGCGCCATCGCGCGCGCCGCCATCCGGAACGGGGCCAGAAGATCGTCCTGCGTCTGGTAAAGGTCATACATCATGGGCGCAAACCGCCTTTCTCGTCACGCCAGTCTGGCGCCGAAAAGTTCAAGGTTCCGTAAACGGATCCGGGACTGCGGACGCAGCTCACCCCGCCATTCGGCATAAATCTGCCCTGCATCCGCCGGAGTCCCCCTGCCGCTCCCGGGCCGATTCGCGTGGCACGGGCATCGTGTTACATTCCTTTTACAATATGGGTGAAGTCTCGCCAAAAAGAAAGCGCTGTCATGCGCGGCCGCGCAGACGGTGCAGCGCCCGCCGCAGCGGGAAGAGGGCCCGCCACATCGTGCTGCGCTCGATCGTCTCGGCATGCCGCCGCGCCGCCGCCGCGGCACCACTCGCCTCGGCCAGCCGCCCCTCCAGCGCGGCCATTTCCCGGCGAAGCCGGCCGATTTCGCGGTTCAGCGCCACCCTGTCCAGCCGTTCGAGCGTCGAATCCCGCCCGCCCGGCCCCACCCTCACCTTTGCCGGGTCGGCAACGCGGGCATGCGCGGCCCGGGCCGAAGCGGCATCCACGCTCGCCGGAAGAAGCGGGGCGAGCGCGCGGTAGAGATAGTCCGCGTCCTCGACGAGGCGCGGGAACGAAACCATCACCACCTTCACCTCCGCCGCGACGAGCCGCTCCAGCAGATGGTGGAAGCCGAGGGCGAGCACCCGCGCCTGGTCGAGCGGATGCAGCGAATAGACGATCCCGCCCGGCGTGCGCCCGCGATGCGCCCAGGGACGTTCCATCACCGCCGGCCAGTCCGGCTCGGCCGCCATGTCCCGCATTTCGAGGATGGTCCGGCTCGCCGCCACGTCCATCAGGTCGCGCATCGGCACGATCACGCCATCCAGCACGATGCCCGGATCGGCCAGCAGCTGGTCGATGAACTCGGACACCCAGGGCGATTTCACGACATAGGGCATGTCCGCATCCAGCGCGGGCAGCGGCAGGTTTTCCGCGCCGGCATTGGCTTCCTCGTCCCAGGCGGCATACTCGCCGAAGCGGGAGAAATGGGTCTCCATCCCCAGCGCGTCGAACCAGCGGACGAGGAAGGACGTGCCGCTCCGCCCGGTTCCGGTGATCAGGAGGTGATGTTTCGGCGGTGTCGTTGCGCTCATGCACATGATCGTGCCGGGAGGGACGCGCCGGATCAAGCCGCGCCGCGCGGCGATGGCGGCAATGCCGCGCTCCCTGTCGCCAGAGCGGCGGATGTGCGGTAGATGCCGCCATCATGGCCTATAGCGTGAAGGAAATCTTCCCCACCCTGCAGGGCGAGGGGCGCAATGCCGGCCGCGCCGCGGTGTTCTGCCGCTTCGCCGGCTGCAACCTGTGGTCCGGCCGGGAGGAGGACCGCGCCAGTGCGACCTGCCGCTTCTGCGACACCGATTTCGTCGGCACCGACGGACCGGGCGGCGGCCGCTTCGCCGATGCCGCCGGTCTCGCCCGCGCCATCCAGGCCGCCTGGCCCGCCGCCTGCACCCGCGATGCCCTCGTCGTCTTCACCGGCGGCGAACCGCTGCTCCAGCTCGATGCGCCGCTGATCGAAGCGGTGCATGACGCCGGCTTCGAAATCGCGGTCGAGACCAACGGCACGATCGAACCGCCGCCGGGCATCGACTGGCTCTGCGTCAGCCCCAAGGAAGGGGCCGAGCTGGTGGTGCGCCAGGGGTCGGAGCTCAAGCTGGTCTATCCCCAGAAGGAGGCGACACCCGAGCGCTTCGCCGGGCTCGATTTCGCGCATTTCCTGCTCCAGCCGATGGACGGGCCGGATCGCGCGGCCAACACGCGCGCCGCCATCGAATACTGCCTCACCCATCCGCAATGGCGCCTGTCGATGCAGACCCACAAATATCTCGGCATCCCCTGACCATGCACGAAATCACCAAGGAATTCCGCTTCGAGGCGGCCCACACGCTGCAACGCCAGATCGCCGCCGAGGCGAGCCGCCGCATCCACGGCCATTCCTACCGCGCCACCGTCACCCTGCGCGGCGCGCCGGATGCGAGCGGCATGCTGATGGATTTCGGCAGGCTCGGCCAGCACCTCGCCGCGATCCGCGAGGCGCTCGACCACCGCTTCCTCGACGAGGTGGAGGGCCTCGGCCCGGCAACGCTGGAAAACCTCGCCCGCTTCATCTGGACGCGGCTCGCGCCATCCTGCCCGGGCCTCGCCCGCGTCGCCGTCTTCCGCGATTCCGAAGGCGAATCCTGCGCCTACAGCGAATAGGGACACAGGCTTGAGCCGGCTGCACCGCTACGCCACCACCCTGCGCTGGACCGGCAACCGCGGCACCGGCACCAGCGCCTACGCCGCCTATGGCCGCGACCACGAGGTGGAAGCCGACGGCCGGCCAGACCTCGCGCTGACATCCGATCCCGCCTTCCGCGGCGATCCCGCGCGCTGGAACCCCGAACTGCTGCTGCTCGCCTCGCTCTCCTCCTGCCACCAGCTCTGGTATCTGCATCTCTGCGCCGAGGCCGGGATCGCCGTGCTGGCCTACGAGGATCGCGCCGAGGCGGTGATGGAGGAGGAAGCCTCCGGCGCCGGCCGGTTCGTCGAGGCCATCCTGCGCCCCGTCGTCACCATCGCGCCAGGCAACGACGCCGCCCGCGCCGCCGCCCTGCACCGCGATGCCGGAGCAAAATGCTTCATCGCCCGGTCGATGAACTTCCCGGTCCGCCACGAACCCGAGATCCGC
>JAJZFF010000430.1 GCA_021805485.1 Pseudomonadota bacterium | reverse complement strand
AAATGACCGGCCGCCGCGCGCTTCTCGCCACCGCGCTGAAGACGCTGAACGACCGCGAGCGGCACATCCTCATCCAGCGCCGCCTGAAGGACGACCCGACGACGCTCGAGGATCTCTCGCAGCAATACAACATCTCGCGCGAGCGGGTCCGCCAGATCGAGGTCCGCGCCTTCGAGAAGCTGCAGAAATCGATGAAGGCGCAGGTGGCGGAACAGCGCGCCGAGCAGCGCCAGGCGCTGGCCGATCGCGCCGTCGCCTGATCCGTAAAACGGTTTTCCAACCCCTGCACCCGCTCCGGGCGCAGGGGTTTTTTCTGCCCGCCGCTCAGGCGGCGACCCGCCAGACCTCGCCGTGCTCTTCCGCCTGCGCCTCGGCGCGCAGCTTGAGCAGATGGGCGAGAACATTGCGCTCGGCGGCGATCTTCAGCATCGGGTCCTGCTTCGCATAGAGCCGGGCGGCGATATCCGTCACCGTCGCCGGTCCCGCGCGCAGCGCCTCCAGAATCGCCGTCTCGCGCCGCTGCCGGTGCGCCAGCATCTCCCGCACCAGCTCGCGCGGCCGGTCGAGCGCCGGGCCATGACCCGGCAGATACAGCACCTCGGTGCGGCCGAGCAGGCGTTCCAGGCTCGCGTAATAGGCCTTCATGTCGCCATCCGGCGGGTTCACGATCGACGACGACCACGACATGACGTGATCGGCGCTGAACAGGATCTCGCCCACCCCCGGCACCTGAAAGGCGAAGGCGAGATGGTCGCTGGCATGGCCGGGCGTGTGCAGCGCCGTCAGCCCCGCGACGACATCGCCCTCGCCGAGCGGCCGGTCCGGCCGGAACATGGCGGTCGCCGGCCGGTGGAAGCCGTAGGTCGGCGCGCCGGTGGCCGACTGCAGCCCGGCCGTCGCGCCCAGATGGTCGCGATGCGTGTGCGACAGCACGATGCGCCGGATCGGCACGCCCGCCGCCGCCTCGATCACGTCGCCGACATGGATCGGATCGTCGGGGCCCGGATCGAGCACGGTCAGCCCGTCCTCGCCCTCGATCAGCCAGGTGTTGGTGCCGTGATAGGTCATCACCCCCGGATTGCGGGCCACCACGCGGCGAATGCCGGGCAGAACCTGGTGCGGAACGCCGCGCCGCGGCTCCGCCTCGGTCAGGAACGGCACGCGTTCACCGGGCCCGGCGCCCGCCCTCCGGTTTCAAGACTGCGGAAATTGTTCATGCGCTGAACTTAGACCGGTGCCGCGGCCCTTGGCCAGCGCCGCGCCGCCCCCTTGACGCGGCACGCCACACCCGATGATCTCGCCGCGCACGCCCGCGCCGCCCCGGCAGCGGGATCGGATCACCACACGGGAGGAGTCGCGCATGCCGCAACACGATCTGGAAGCCCTCTGGGAAGCGCATTGCCGCTACGAATTCGAGACCCGGGACGTCGATGCCACCATGGCCACGATGGTCGCCGACCCCTATGTCAACCACATCCCGACCATGACCGGCGGGGTCGGCCATGACCACCTCAAGCGCTTCTACAAATACCATTTCATCGGCGCCAACCCGCCGGATACCGAGATGGTGCCGGTCAGCCGCACCGTCGGCGCCAGCAGCATCGTCGACGAGATGATCTTCCGCTTCACCCACACCTCGGAAATCGACTGGATGCTGCCCGGCATTGCGCCGACCGGCCGCCGCGTGGAGATCCCGCTCGTCGCGATCGTCCGGTTCGACGGCGACAAGCTGGTCCACGAACACATCTACTGGGACCAGGCCTCGGTGCTCGTGCAACTCGGGCTGCTCGACCCGGCGGGCCTGCCGGTCGCCGGGGCCGAAACCGCGCGAAAGGTGCTGGACAAGACGCTGCCGAGCAACACGCTGATGCGGGCCTGGGCCACCAGCGAGGGCCGCCCGATCTGACCGCCCTCCCGGCGGGCCTCAGTGCAGCAGGCGGGAACTGGAAAGCCGGCCCGCCTGTTCACGCCTGAGCCGCGCGACGAGGTGACACAGATCGCTGAAGCTCTCGATCGCCGCCAGGCGGTCGAAACCGATGGTGATGCCGAACTCATCCTCGGCCTCGACGATCAGGCTCAGCGTCGCGATCGAATCCCAGGCGCGCACCGACCGTGTCGATGCGCGCTCGATCTCGGCCGGCGCGAGATCGGGGAACAGCCGCGCGAAGATCATCCCGACTCGCGCCGAAACATCGTCAGCCTGATCTGCCATTCGCACGTGCATCTCCCTATCCGATCGCGTCGCCGGCGAACGACGCCGGCAACACGTCGATGCCACGAATATGTAAGGCTTGAATGTGATGGGCATCATAGCCGTCCACCGGTGCGGACCGACGATGTGCCGCGGACCTTGCCAGCTTGCGCCGGCAAACCGTCAGAACAGTTCGATCTCCCCCGCCTCCGGCAGCGGCACGACATCCTTGGCGCCGCTGAGCCGATCGGCCAGGGTGCCCAGCACCAAGGCGCGCGCCGCCCGCGAAGGGTCGACAAGCCAGGTCTCCGGCAGGCCCCGCCGCAGATGCTCCATGAAGGTGCGCAACCCCTGCAGCCTCTGGGTCAGGATGTCGAGCATCTGGGCTTCCTGCCGGCACAGGCCGCTCTCCGGCGAGGCGACCAGCGCCGGGCTGAGGACGTCCTGCATCCGCTCGGCATAGGCGCCGAGATCGACCAGTTCGGCCTCGATGATCGCGAACAGCTCGTTCATCGTCATGCCGGTCGGAATGTCATTCATCGTCTCGTCCGGGAGGGCGTGGCTGATGTCGGATGCGGCCATGGCGGGGGAATTCCGTTCAGAACAGTTCAACCGCCCCGCTCGGCGGCGGCGTTTTCAGGGTGCGCGGGTCGGGCTCGGCCCGCAGCAGGGCGGACTGGTCGGCGGCCAGCAGCGTCTGCCTTGCCCTGCCGGAGACCGGCCAGAACTGGATCCGCCGCCCGCGCTCCCCGCGCAGGCTGCCGCCGGCGATTTCAATCCCCTCGGCGGCGAGGAACCGCTCGGCGAAATCGGCGTTGAGCCGGCCGATATCGGTCAGCCCCTTCATCAGGCAGGCCCCGCCGAACAGCTTCGCCTTCAGCCGCTCGCGGCGGGCGCCGTGGCGAAGCAGGTCGTTGATGAGAAGTTCCATCGCATAGGCGCCGTAGCGCATCGCGGCACCGCCACCGGTCCGCGCATTGGCATCACCCGGCAGCAGGAAATGGTTCATGCCCCCCACGGATGCGGTCGAATCCCAGAGACATGCGGCGACGCACGAGCCGAGAATGGTGCACAGCACGGCTTCCGGGTCCCGTTCGACCCGATGCTCGCCCTGCACGATGTTGATCCGGCGAGCATAGTCCGGTGATGCGGCAGCCACCGGCGTCACGTCAGCGTCCCAAGCACGGCCTCGATCTTCTCCTTCAGGGACTCTGTCGTGAACGGCTTGATGAGGTAATTGTTCACGCCATGCTCGACGGCGGTCATCACCATCTGCTTGTCCGCGCGGCCGGTGAGCATGATGAAGGCCGTCTTGCTGATCGGCCCGTGCGCGCGCACCGCCCGCAGCAGGCTGAGCCCGTTGAATTTCGGCATGTTGTAGTCCGAGATCACGAGATGGATCGGCGTCTTGCGCGTCAGCAGCAGCTTCAGCGCCTCCTCGCCGTCCTCGGCCTCGACGATTTCGCCGATTCCGAGCGCTTCGAGCCCGACCCGCGCGAGGCTGCGTATTGTCTGCTGATCGTCGACGACAAGAATGGTCAACGAGCTGGCCACAGGCATCAGACTGCCTCCCTGTAAGTAAGATTCGTACTCTTGATGATCTGGTCGGCGATCGCCGGCAGCGGCAACTGCCGTTCCACCGCGCCGATTTCGAACGCCGCCTTCGGCATGCCGTAGACAATCGACGACGCCTCGTCCTGCCCGATCGTCTCGGCGCCGCTCTGGCGCATGGCGGCCAGCCCCTCGGCGCCATCGCGGCCCATCCCGGTCAGGATGACGCCCAGGGCCCGCCCCTTCATGACACGGGCAAACGAGCCGAACAGCACGTCCACCGAAGGGCGGTGGCCACTGACGCGCTCGCCCTGATGGAGCCGGCAATGTAACCGCCCGGACCCCGCGACGCCGGCGATTTCGAGATGGGCGTCACCCGGCGCGACATAGACGTGGCCCGGCTGCACCACCGCCCCGTTCTCGGCCTCCGCCACGACCGGCGCGCAGAGGCGGTTCAGCCGGTCGGCGAAGCTGCGGGTGAAGGAGGGCGGCATGTGCTGCACCACCAGCGTGGGCGGGCAGCTGGCCGGAAAGCGGGACAGCACCTCGATCAGCGCCTCGACGCCGCCGGTCGAGGCGCCGATCGCGACGAGCCTTCCGTCGGACCTGAACCCGCCGGCCGAGGAGATTGCGGCCGGCCGCGCCGGCGCCGCCTCGCGCGGGCGCAATCGCAGACGCGTCTTGGCGGCCGCCTTGACCTTCTCGCCCAGCATGTCGAAATCATGCCGGTCGCCCAGGGAAGGCTTCGGCACGCAGTCGAACGCCCCGGCCTCGAGCGCCTGCAGCGTCACCTGCGCGCCTTCCGAGGTCAGGCTGGAGACCATGATCACCGGCGTCGGCCGCAGCCGCATGATCTTTTCCAGGAAGTCGAGCCCGTTCATGTTGGGCATCTCGACGTCGAGGGTGATCACATCCGGATTGAGTTCCTTGATCGCGCTGCGCGCCTCGTAGGGATCGCCGGCCTCGCCGACCACCTCGATCTCGGGGTCCCGCCGGAGCGAGGCGGAAATCACGCCGCGCATCGTCGCCGAATCATCCACGATCAGAACGCGAACCGTCATCCTCTCATCTCCCGGGCGCCAGTGAGCCGGTATGTGGTGATGCCATCGCTGCCGAGGGCGCGTTCGGCGGGGCCGCTCACGCGCTCGGAATGGCCGATATAGAGCGCGCCGCCCTCATCGAGCAGCGGCACCATGCGGGCCCAGACCTGTTTTTGCGTTTCGTCATCGAAATAGATCACGACATTGCGGCAGAAGATCGCATTGAACCGGCCGCGCATCGGCCAGGTGCCGATGAGATTCAGGGGGCGGAACGCGACGAGCGACCGCGCGGCCTCGGCAATGCGGAACTTGGGCGAGTTGTTGTTTGCCGGCTCGAACCAGCGCTCGCGCAGTTCGGGCGGCACCGCGGCGATCTCCGCCGCGTCGTAGAGTCCGGCCCGGCCGGTCGCCAGCATCGTCCGGTCGATGTCGGTGGCCAGGATCCTGATGTCGAACCGCGGCGCCTCCGGCAGCAGGGCCAGCACGGTCAGCGCGATCGAATAGGGTTCCTGCCCGCTCGAACAGGCCGCCGACCATAACCGCACGCGCCCGCCGCTGCGCGCATGCGCCACCAGCGGCGGCAGGATCCGGGTGCGCAGATGCTCGAAATGATGCGGCTCGCGAAAGAACCGCGTCACGTTGGTGGTCAGCGCGCCCAGCATTTCCTGCCGCTCGGCGCCGCCCTCCTGGCTCTCCACCAGCTCGCAATATTCCGCGAAACTGCCGAGGCCGAGCGTGCGCAGGCGTTTCGCCAGCCGGGAATAGACCAGCGTTGCCTTCGACTCGGGCAGCGCGATGCCGGCCTCCTCGCGCATGATCCGGGCGATGGTGCGGAAATCCTCGCGCGTGAGCACGTATTCCGCCCCGTCGATGAGGCCGTCTCCCTCCCGTCGCGGTCGGGGGCGCAGGTTCATGCGGCTTCCCGCTCCACCGCCGGCAGCACATGATCGAGCGAGATCAGGCTGATCATCCGCCCGTCCACCGGCATCAGCCCGCGCACGAAGCTCTTGACGACGTCCGAGGCAATGTCCGGCGTCGGCTGGATCGCGTTGTCGTTCATCGTCAGGATGTCGGACACGGCGTCGACGAGCAGGCCCACCATCTGGCGGTTGATCTGCACGACGATGATGACGTGCCGCGCCGAGGGCTCCGACCGCGGCAACCCGAGCCGGACCGCGAAATCGACGATCGGCAGCACCGCGCCGCGCAGGTTGATCACCCCGCAGATATAGCCCGGCGCCTGCGGCAGCACGGTCGCCGCGGTCCAGCCACGGATCTCGCGCACGGCCATGATGTCGACGCAGAACTCCTGGACGCCGACACGGAAGGCTATCAGTTCGCGGGCTCCCGACCCGCC
>JAJZFF010000376.1 GCA_021805485.1 Pseudomonadota bacterium | reverse complement strand
GCCAGCACGGAGGCCATCGCGCTAGACCCAGAACGCCAGCCGCCCGCGCACACGCACGAACAGCCGCCACGAGATCACGAGCAGCAGCGCCGAATAGGCCAGCGCCGCCGCCCACAGCAGCGCCGACACGCCATTGCCCAGCAGCGGACCGCGGACGATCTCGAACAACGCATAGAACGGGTTCAAAGGCAGCCAGCCGGCCTGGTCGCGCATCAGCTCAGGCTTCCAGATGATCGGGCTGACGAAGAAAGCGATCTGCATGACGCTGGCGACGATCGGCGGGATGTCGCGGAAACGCGCGCAAATGGCGCCCAGCGTAAGGGTGAGAGCGAACGCGTCGACCAGCCACAGCGCGAGCGCCGGCACCGCCGCCAGCAGACTGACCCCGGGCCAGATGCCGAAGATGGCGAAGACCACGACCACGACGGCGATGTTGTGGCCGAACACGATCAGGTTGCGCAGCACGATGCGCGCCGCATACAGCGAGAACGGCATGCGCAGGGAGCGGATCGTCGCTTCCTCGACGGTGAAGCCGATGCAGCCATCGGTCACCAGGCTCTGCAGCAGGTTCCACAACACCAGCGAGAGCCCGAGAAAGGGCAGATAGGTGTGCAGGTCCATGCGGAAGAGCGTGGAGTAGAGAATGCCGAGCGCGAAGACCATCACCGCGGTCGAGAGCGTCAGCCAGAACGGCCCGAGGACGGAGCCCCGGTAGCGCGCTTTGATGTCCAGCCAGGCGAGGGCGCGGACCAGGCGCCGCAGGCGCCACGCCTCGGCGAGATCGGCCAGCGCCAGCCGGCGCCGGCCGGCATAGTCGAGCCCGGCGGCAAAGCACAGCACCTGTTCGGCCCCGCTGGCCGCCAGCACAGCGTCGCCGGTCGCCGAGGGGGGTGCCGTTGACGCGACGGGAACCGCCTCCTCGGCGGCGTGCTGGGCGATGACGGTCATGGCTGCGCGGCGCGATAGCCGATCGCTGCGCCGCCGACAACCCGCGACGGCCTGCCGGCGCCCCCCCGATCAGCCCGCAACCGATCCGCCTGCATCCAATTAGCCTGCAACCGGGGCGAGCCGCAGATGGTCGCCGCGGATGATGGCAACGCGCTGGCCGGGAACGAAGCGGTTCTCGTTGCTCTGCACCACCGAGATAGTCTGCCCGTCATCCACGCGGATGATGAACTCGACAGCCTGCCCGCTCGCCAGGCCGCCCTCGACGGCGCTGCCGGCGATGCCGCCGATCAAGGCGCCGCCAATGGCACCAAGGATGTTCGTGCGCGGGTCGCCGCCGAGGAAGCTGCCGGCGACACCGCCGGCCGCGGCGCCGCCCAGCGCGCCGATGCCACTGCTCGCCCCCTGGACGGCGACGTCCCGCATCGAGACGATCGTGCCATAGGAGACCTGCGCCGCGCGGCCGACCCCATAGCCGCCATAGGTGCTGTTCGGCGGCGGGGCGGCGCAGCCGCTGAGGGCCATCGCCAGCACGACGAACGCCAGCACCAGCCCGGACATGGACATGCGAAGCCGCGCCTGGAGGCCAGGGGCGGGGAGCCAAGTCACGATCACGCCACGAAGTCTCTGCATGGTCTCTCCTCGATAGGGCACCACAGCGCGGACCTGCTCACAGGGGCCGATCTGATCACCCGGATTGTCTGATCTTGCAGGCGCATGGGCTTTCGGATAACATCTTACGCGGCGTTCTTGATCCAATGCTTAATCCTACAAGCGCATGATGGTGTTCGGCCGTCGTGCTGGCCGGTCATTGTTTGCTGCGACCCGACGGGAGAGCGAGACCCCATATGCCGCCTGCCCCGCATTCCGCCGCATCCTCGCACCGGCGGCAAGTCTCCCCTGACATTCGCGCCTGGGCGCGGCGGGTTTCTCGCCTGTTCCTGTGCGGAGGGGCTCTCGCCCTGCTCGCGGCCTGCGCCGGGCATCCGCAGCTCACCGACCAGCGGGGTGAAGCGGCGCACTACGTCGCCCGGGCAAGCGGCAGCTACGAGCCGCCAGGGCCGCCAGAGGACCCGTGGCGGCCCTACATCAGCGAAGCAGCGCAGAAATTCGATGTTCCTGAGCGCTGGATACGGGAGGTGATGCGCACGGAATCCGGTGGGCACGAGTACGTCAACGGCCAGCTCGTCACCTCGCCCAAAGGCGCGATGGGGCTGATGCAGGTCATGCCCGCAACCTTCGATCTCATGCGCCAGCGCTATGGGCTCGGCAACGACCCCTTCGACCCGCGCAACAACATCCTCGCCGGCACCGCCTACATCCGCGAGATGTACGATATTTATGGCGCGCCCGCCTTCCTCGCCGCCTACAACGCCGGCCCGGCCCGACTCGATGATCAGCTGCAGCACCACCGTCCCCTGCCCGACGAGACGCGACGATATGTGGCGATGATCGCGCCGCATATCCAGGATAGCTGGCCCGCGAACCGGGCTGCGGCCGACCGCATGGCGTGGAACCAGCGCCCGCCCGATTCGCGGCGTACAGCCTCGGCGGGAGGCTCGGTGCTGGCAGCGGCCGCACCGCCGCCGCGCAGCGTCCAGGTGGCAGCGGTCCGATCCTCGCCGCCGCCGGCGGCGCCAGCGCTCCCCGTCTCGCCAACGCTCCCCGTCTCGCCCGCGCTCCCGATACCGCCGGCGCCGCCGGTCCAGCTCGCCGCGGTCGCGCCGGGGCATCGCGATGGCGGCTTCCGCCTCATCTCCACCGCAGTGGCCGCGGAGGCGCCGCTGGCGCACGGCGGCGACCCGCGCGGCGCCTGGGCGATCCAGGTCGGCGCCTTCGCCCAGGAGGGCCAGGCCTTCGCCGCGGCGCTGGCAGCGCGCGACCAGGCTCGCGGGCTACTGGCCGTTTCCCACCCCGTGGTCGGGGGGATCCTGTCCCCGCATGGCAAACTCTATCGCGCCCGTCTGGCCGGCCTGTCGCGCGAGGCCGCGGCGCAGGCCTGCGACAAATTGGCCCGCCAGGGTCTGCATTGCCTCCTGGTCGCTCCCAACGCGCAGTCCTGAGGGCTTGCCCGGCGCGGCTTTGCCCAGTATCGGGTTCCAAGGGCCGTCGGCCCTTGGTGGGGGGCGCGGGGGCAAGGCCCCCGCGGAACGTCGCATGAAGCCTGATTTTTCAAGCCTGACCCCGCTGCTCGCGCCGCGCTCCGTGGCCGTGATCGGCGCCTCGGACGATCCGACCCGGATCGGTGGCCGGCCGATCGCCTATATGCGCGCGCAGGGCTTTCGCGGTGCGATCCTCCCGGTCAACCCGAAGCGGGCCGAAATCCAGGGCCTGCCCGCCTACCCGACGATCGAGTCCCTGCCCGAAACGCCGGACGTGGCGATCGTCGCCGTCCCTGCCGCGGGTGCGGTGGCAATGGTGGAGGCGCTGGGGCAGCGGGGGGTGAAGGGCGCGATCGTCTTCACCGCCGGTTTCGCCGAGGTGGACACGGAAGGCGCCGCCGAGCAGGCGCGGATGATCGAAGCGGCGCGCGCGCACGGCATGCGCCTGCTCGGGCCCAACTGCCTGGGGCTGTTCAATGCCAGGATCGGGTTCTACCCGATCTTCTCCTCCTCGTTCGAGACCGGCTGGCCGCGACCGGGACGGATCGGCATCGCCAGCCAGTCCGGCGCCTACGGCACGCATCTGTTCGTCGTCGCGCGCAATCGCGGCCTCGGCACGCCGGTTTGCGTCACCACCGGCAACGAGGGCGACGTCACGCTCGGCGACGTCATCGGCTGGCTGGCGGAGGATCCGGAGACCGACGTCATCGCCGCCTACGCCGAGGGCATCCGCGCAGCCGACGGGCTTCTCGCCGCGCTCGAACGGGCGCGGGCGGCGCGCAAGCCGGTGGTGATGATGAAGGTCGGACGCAGCGCGCTCGGCCAGGCGGCGGCGCGCTCGCACACCGCTTCCATCGCCGGCGACGACGCCGTGACCGAGGCGGTGCTGGCGGAGTTCGGCGTCGTGCGCGCGCGCTCGACCGAGGAGATGCTCGACATCGCCTATGCCGCGACCAAGCGGATCTATCCCGCCGGCAACACCCTCGGCGTGATCACGGTCAGCGGCGGGGCGGGCGTGCTGATCTCGGACGCCGCCGAGCAGCTCGGGCTGGCCATGCCGCCGATGCCCGAGCCAGCGCAGGCCCAGCTGCGCGCGCTGGTCCCCTTCGCCGCGCCCCGGAACCCGGTCGACTGCACGGCCCAGGTCTTCAACGAGATCAGCCTGGTGGGCCGCTTCGCCGAGGCCGTGGTGGCCGAGGGCGCCTATGCGTCGGTCCTGGCCTTCTTCTCCCAGACCGGCGGGGCGGCGTCGATCGCCCCCAGGCTGCGCGCGCAGCTCGCGGCCGTGCGCGCGCGCCATCCGGAACGGCTTTACGTCCTCTCCGTCCTCGCCGCCCCGGAACTGGTCGCCGACTACGAATCGGACGGGTTCCTCGTCTTCGAGGATCCCACGCGCGCGGTGAACGCGATCCATGCCATGGGCCGGTTCGGCGACGCCTTCGCCCGCGCGGAGCCGCCGCCGCCGCCGCCGATGCCCGCGATCGCGCTGCCCGCGGCCACGCCGAGCGAAGCGGAGGCCAAACGCATCCTCGCCGCCGCCGGCATCGGCATCGTTCCCGAGCGTGTCGTCGACTCGGCCGAGGCGGCCGCCACCGCGGCCGCGGCGCTGGGCTTCCCGGTGGTCATGAAGATCGTCTCCCCGGATATTCTCCACAAGACCGAGATCGGCGGCGTGCTGGTCGGCATCGCGGATGCCGAGGCGGCGCGCACCGGATTCGCCACCCTGCTCGCCCGGGCCGGCGCCGCCCGCCCGGCGGCGCGCATCGAGGGCGTGCTGGTGGCGAAGCAGGTGCAGGGCGGCGTGGAATGCCTGCTCGGCATCCACCGTGACCCGGTCTTCGGCCCCATCGCCGCCTTCGGCCTCGGCGGGATTTTCGTCGAGGTGCTCAAGGACGTGGTGTTCCGCCGCTGCCCGTTCGGCGTGGATGTCGCCCGCGAGATGATCGGTGCCATTCGCGGCGCGGCGCTGCTCCAAGGGGCGCGCGGGCGTCAGCCGGCCGATATCGCCGCCCTGGCGCAGATGCTGTCGCGGCTTTCGGCGTTCGCGGCGCAGGCCGGCGAGCGGCTGCGCGCGGTGGATCTCAACCCTGTCTTCGCCCTGCCTGAGGGCGAGGGCGCTCTTGCCGCGGACGCGGTGCTCGAGATCGGAGAGCCGGATGGCCATCAATTATGAGAAGCTGAAGACCTTCCCGATCCCCGAAGTCCGCCAGCGCGTGACGCGGCGGGACACGGTGTTCTACGCCCTCTCGGTCGGGCTCGGTCAGGACCCGATGGACGAGCGGCAGCTGCGCTTCGTCGATTCCCACAAGGACCTGCGCGCCATGCCGGCGATGGCGGTGGTGCTCGGCCATCCCGGCTTCTGGCTGCGCCTGCCCGAGACCGGGGTGGACGCGGTGAAGGTGGTGCACGGCGAACAGAGCATCGTCTGGCATGCGCCGTTGCCGGTGGAGGGCGAGATCCTCGGCCGGACCCGCGTCGTCGAGGTGATCGACAAGGGCCCCGGCAAGGGCGCGCTGCTCTATTCCGAGAAACAGGTGCTCGACGCCGCCACCGGCCAGGTACTGGCGACGCTCGACTCGACCACCTTCATGCGTGGCGACGGCGGGTTCGGCGGGCCTTCGGGGCCGGTGAAGCCGGTGCACGAACTGCCGACGCGCGCGCCGGACCTGGCCATCGACCTCGCCACGCGGCCCGAACAAGCGCTCTACTACCGGCTCAACGGCGACGACAATCCGCTGCACGCGGACCCGAAATTCGCCGCCGCCGCCGGTTTCCCACGGCCGATCCTGCATGGGCTCTGCACGCTCGGCACCGTCTGCCACGCGCTGCTGCGTGGGCTCGCCGACTATGATCCGCAGCGGCTGCGGGCGATGGAGCTGCGCTTTTCCGCCCCCGTTTTCCCCGGCGAGACCATCCGCACGGAGATCTGGCGCGACGGGGCCTTCCGCGCCCGCGTCGTGGAGCGCGACGTCGTGGTCGTGAACAACGGCCATTTCGAACTGGGCTGAGCGGCGCGGCCGATCTAGGGCCAACGCACCTCCGGCGGCAGACTCATCAGGATGGCCTCGATGTTGCCGCCGGTCTTCAGACCGAACAGCGTGCCGCGATCGTGCAGCAGGTTGAATT
>JAJZFF010000231.1 GCA_021805485.1 Pseudomonadota bacterium | reverse complement strand
GGGTTATGGCGAGACGCACCTTCTGGTGCCGACCGGCCCGAATGTTCGCGAGCCGCAGAACCGTCGCGTGGAAATCATCCTCCACTGAACAAGGCCTGCGGACTGAATGGAAAACCCGGCGGAAACGCCGGGTTTTTTATGCGTGGAAGAGGGTCGCGAGCCGCTCGCGCCGACTGGCGGTGATGCCGGAGGCGGTAAGGTAGGCGTCGATGCCGCCCCAGTCCCGGTCGATCGCGGTGAAGGCGCTGTCGAGATAGGCGGGATCGGTCCGGCCGAGCGCGTCGAGCGCGCCGGGATCGACCGTATGGCCAAGCAGCTTGTTGAGGCTGCGCGCGATATGCTTGGTTTCCTCGACGATATCGATGCGTCGGCCGGTTTCCTCGTAATCCACGAGGATCGCCTCCCGCCGCACGCCGAGGGCGGTGAGCAACAGCGCGGTGGCGACGCCGGTGCGGTCCTTCCCGACATGGCAGTGCAGCAGAACCGGTACGCCCCAGCCGCTGGCCATCGCCTCGGCCGCGGCGGAGATCGTCGCCGTGAGCAGGGCCGGCAGGCTGGCATAGAGATCGAGCATCGCCCGCCGTGCGCCCGCCGCGCCCGGTTCGCCGGCAAGGCGCAGGATCAGCGGCTGCATGCCGGCGGCGCTGTCGGTACTGGCGGGCATCTCGATAATCCGCGCTGGGGCGAGGGGCGGCCAGCGCGAGGCGAAGCGCTTGCGTTCGCCGCTGCTGCGGAGGTCGCAGACCAGGCGGATACCGAACGCTTCGAGCCGCTTCAGGTCGGCCTCGTCGAGGTTGGACAACTGGCCGGAGCGGAACAGCCGGCCCTGCCGCAGCGTGCCGCCCCCGGCCAGTGGCAAGGGGCCGACATCGCGGAAATTCGGTGCGTTCGAAAGGATCGTCACGCTCGGTCAGTGCCGCGGCGTGTATTGCTCCATCCGGCGGAACTCGTCGGACTCGATGATGCCGCAGGCCAGCACGACGATCGGCTGTGCCGCCGGATTCTGGCGGGCGAAGGTGACCAGCGCCGTCTGGTCGGGCTGGCCGAGCACCTGGTCGAACAGATGCTGGCTCGCGGCGCAGAAATCGGAACCCTGGTGGATGCCGGCGGTGGACTGCGCGTTCGCGAGATTGGTCACGTAGCTGTCTTCGTAATGCTGGTAGGCGCGCCCGTGCCGGGCGCGGAAATAGGCGTCCAGCACATGCTGCTCGCGCAGGATGTAAGGATGAAAGCGCGTCATGAACTGGTCGTACTGGCTGCGCTGGTCACAGGTGAGGGCCGAGACCATCAGCGTGCTTTTCAGGCCGACGATGTCGAGCGCTTCCTGATTCTGCGGCGTGACGCAGGCTGACGCATTGCCGGTAATGAACGCGGCGGCGAACAGAAGCGGGGCGATCCGGCGCATGCAACCTCCGAACGGAACAACAAAAGGCGGCCGCACGAGATCGCGACCGCCTTCAGATAGGCCCGGAAGCCTCGGGAAGTAAAGAAAGTGCAGGTTAAATTCCGTGTCAGGCGGCGATGTCGCTGAATTGCAGGACCGGCTGGACGTTGGTGAAGTTGGCGATGTCGCCCATCACCTCGGGGCCATGTGCCTGCACCGCCTTGCCGAAGGCTTCGAGGCTTTCGAACTGGAGCGTGGTGATGACGGCGTAGGGCGGGGCGGCGCCATCCGGCCCGTTGACGCCATGCAGCACGGTGGCGCCCTTCAGGCCCATCGCCCCCCAGCGGTCGCTGACCAGCTTCATGTGCTTGTCGTGGTAATAAGCGGTATCGAAGGTCGAGGTGGCGGTCTTCGGATACAGAACGGTAATGGCGATCATATGATGTCCTCCCTGGACGTCAGTCTTGCCCGGGTGCTGCGCCAATGCAAGGGGCGGCCGGTTACACTCTGGCCACGCGCAGCGCGTTGGTCGTGCCGCTCTGGCCGAAGGGCACGCCGGCAACGACGACGATTTCCTCGCCCGGCTGGGCGAAGCCCTCCTGCCGCGCGACCTTCGCCGAGAGCGCGACAGCCTCGGTCATCGAGCCGACATCCTGCGTGACCACGGCATGCACGCCCCACACCGCGGCGAGGCTGCGCGCCGTGTCGAGGCTGGGCGTCAGGCCGATCACCGGGCAATCCGGCCGCTCGCGGGCGACGCGCAGCGCGCTGGCGCCGGAGCTGGTGAAGGCGACGATGGCGCGCGCGCCGATCGTGTGCGCGACCTGCTCGGCGGCGCGGGCGATGGCATCGGCCGAGGATGGCTCGGGGTCTGGCCGTTTGGCGTTGATCGTTCGCCGCCAGTCATCGTCGCGCTCCACCCGGGCGATGATGCGGTCCATCATGTTCACTGCCTCGCGCGGATACTGGCCGGCAGCGCTCTCGGCCGAGAGCATCACCGCATCGGCGCCGTCGAACACCGCCGTCGCCACGTCCGACGCCTCGGCGCGGGTGGGGGCGGGGGCGGAGATCATGCTCTCCAGCATCTGGGTCGCCACCACCACCGGCAGGCCACGCTGCTGGGCGGCGCGGATGATGCGCTTCTGCACGATCGGCACTTCCTCGGGCGGCAACTCGACGCCGAGATCGCCGCGCGCGACCATGACGGCATCGGTCGCGTCCATGATCTCTTCGAGATTGTCGAGCGCCTGGGGCTTTTCCATCTTGGTCATCACCAGGGCGCGGCCAGCGGCGATCTCCTTCGCCTCCAGCACGTCGGCGGCGCGCTGGACGAAGGACAGGCCGATATAGTCGATGCCGTGTTCGAGCGCGAAGGCGAGATCGGCCCGGTCTTTCTTCGTCAGCGCCGGGATCGGCAGCACGACGTCGGGCACGTTGACGCCCTTGCGGTCGGAGAGCGGGCCACCGGTGACGACCTCAGTCAGCAGGTGGTCCTCTCGCTTGCGCAGCACCCGCAGGCGCAGCTTGCCGTCGTCGAGCAGCAGGGTCGCGCCGATGCTGGCGGCCTCGATGATCTCGGGATGCGGCAGGTTGACGCGGCGGGTATCGCCGGGGGCGGGGTTGAGATCAAGCTGGAACTCGGCGCCGGTCTGCAGCTGCACGCGGCCGCCGCGGAACTGGCCGACCCGCAGCTTCGGCCCCTGCACGTCGGCGAGGATGCCGATCGGGCGGTCGAATTTCCGCTCCAGCGCGCGGATCATCTGCAGGCGGGCGAGGTGGTCCTCATGTGTGCCATGGCTGAAATTCAGTCGGAACACGTCGGCGCCGGTCTCGAACAGCTGCGACAGTATCTCCGGCGTTGAACTCGCCGGTCCGATGGTCGCAACGATTTTCGTGCGCCGATGACGCCGCAGTCTGGATGCCATGCTGGTCCCCTCTGAATCTGTCCGCCTGCCGGGTCCCGATGATCGGGTTATCGTGTCGCGCCGTGACCGGCGTCGTGATAAATGTCTCTATGGCAAACATGCGCGACGATGACTACCTGCCGCGCGCGTAAGGAGACTGATCCAATGGATAATGACCGATTCGACAACGCCACCCGCACCGAACTCGAGGCGGCGGCCTTCCGCCGACTGGTCGCCCATCTGCGCGAGCGGACGGATGTGCAGAACATCGACATGATGAACCTTGCCGGGTTCTGCCGGAACTGCCTCTCGCGCTGGTATCGCGAGGCGGCCGAGGCGCGCGGCCTCGAGTTGAGCGATCCCGACGCGCGCGAAATCGTGTACGGCATGCCCTACAAGGAATGGCAGGCACGCCATCAGACCCCGGCCAGCGACGCGCAGAAGGCGGCCTTCGAGGTCGCGAGCCGGCAGGGGCATTGACCGGGGCGGGCGCGCGCTCTATCCCGCGCGTCCGACCGATCCGACGGAGGAGCACAGATGGCGTTCGATGCGGCAGAGACCCAAGAAGACAATGCGAGCCACGGCAATATCGCCGCCGACCGGCTGCGCAGCATCGTCGAGCGCATCGAGCGGCTCGAGGAGGAGCGCAAGGCGCTCGGCTCGGACATCAAGGACATCTACGCCGAGGCGAAATCGGCGGGGTTCGACGTCAAGGTGCTGCGCCAGCTGATCCGCCTGCGCAAGCAGGAGCCGGCCGACGTCGAGGAGCAGGAAATGCTCATCGACGTCTATCGCCGCGCGCTCGGCATGTGAACTGTCGGGCGGTGCACACGGCGCCGCCCGTTCAGCCGCGACGCAGCAGGGTTGCCGCCTCGACGGCGAAATAGGTCAGAACGCCGGCAGCGCCGGCGCGGCGGAAGCCCATCAGGGTTTCGAGAATACCGCGCTCGCGGTCGAGCAGGCCGTGCTCCATCGCGGTGGCGAGCATCGCGTATTCGCCGCTCACCTGATAGGCGAATGTCGGCACCGCGAAGCGCTCGTGCACGCGGCGGATGATGTCGAGATAGGGCATGCCCGGCTTGACCATGACCATGTCGGCGCCCTCGTCGATATCCATCGCCACCTCGCGCAGCGCCTCGTCGGTATTGGCGGGGTCCATCTGGTAGGTCTTCTTGTCGCCCTTCAGCGCCGCGTTCGAGCCGAGCGCCTCGCGAAACGGACCATAGAAGGCCGAGGCGTATTTGGCGGCGTAGCTCATGATCCGCGTGTCGATCAGCCCCTCGGAATCGAGGGCGGCGCGGATGCTGCCGATCCGCCCGTCCATCATGTCGGAAGGGGCGATCACGTCGATTCCGGCAAGCGCCTGGTTCACCGCCTGGCGCTCAAGAATCTCCACCGATTCGTCGTTGGCGACATAGCCCTCGCGCAGCACGCCGTCATGCCCGTGATCGGTATAGGGATCGAGCGCCACGTCGCCGATCAGCCCGATCTCGGGGAATTCGCGCTTGAGCAGCCGGGCGGCCTGGCAGATCAGGTTGTCCGGGTTCAGCGCCTCGGTGCCTTCGGCGTTCTTGAGGTCGGCCGGGGTGGCGGGAAACAGCGCGATGGCGGGAATGCCGAGCCGCGCCGCCGGCTCGACATGGGCGGCGAGGCGGTCGAGACCCACCCGCACCACGCCCGGCATGGTGGCGACCGGCGTCGGCTCGCCATCGCCGGCGCGGACGAAGATCGGCCAGATCAGGTTGTCGACCGACAGCATGGTCTCGGCGACCATGCGCCGCGTCCAGCCATCGCGGCGGTTGCGGCGCAGGCGGGTGGTCGGAAAGCTGCCGGTGATCATTGCTGCTCCTCGGGATCGTTGCTGTCCTATCGAATTGCGCATGGAAGGGGCCGGCGCAAGGGCGCCGGCTGCGCTGCGCCTATGCGTTGCCGCCCTCGATCGCGGCGATCACCGCCGCCGTTACCTCAGCCGTGGTGGCGGCGCCGCCGAGATCGCGGGTGCGGATGCCGGCCTCGGTCACCCGCTCCACCGCCGCCATCAGACGCCGCGCCGCATCCGCCTCGCCGAGATGTTCGAGCATCTGCGCCGCCGTCCAGAATGCGCCGACCGGGTTGGCGATGCCCTTGCCGGTGATGTCGAAGGCGGAGCCGTGGATCGGCTCGAACATCGAGGGGTAGGCCCGCTCCGGGTTGACGTTCGCCGTCGGCGCGATGCCGATCGAGCCGGCCAGGGCCGCGGCGAGGTCGGAGAGGATGTCGGCGTGCAGGTTGGTCGCCACCACCGTGTCGATGCTCGCCGGGGCGTGGACCATGCGGACGGTCATCGCATCGACCAGCATCTTGTCCCACGTCACCTCCGGGAAATCGCGTGCTGTCTCGCCGGCGACCTCGTCCCACAGCACCATGCCGTGGCGCTGCGCGTTCGACTTGGTGACGATGGTGAGGTGCCTGCGCGGGCGCGACGCGGCGAGGGCGAAGGCGAAGCGCATGATCCGCGCGACGCCGGCGCGGGTGAAGATCGCCACCTCGGTTGCGACCTCCTCGGCGTGGCCGCGATGCGAGCGGCCACCCTGGCCGGCATATTCGCCCTCACTGTTCTCGCGCACGATCACCCAGTCGAGATCCGCCGGGGCGCAGTCGCGCAGCGGCGAGTCGAGGCCGCGCAGCACGCGGGTCGGGCGGACATTGGCATACTGGTCGAACCCCTGGCAGATCGCGAGGCGCAGACCCCAGAGGGTGACATGGTCGGGGATGTCCGGCGCGCCGACCGCGCCGAAATAGATTGCGTCGAACGCCTTCAGCCGTTCCAGCGCGCCGTCCGGCATCATCACCCCGTGGCGGCGGTAGTAATCCGAGCCGTAGTCGAACGCCGTGACGTCGAGCGCGAAGCCGCCGTCGCGGCGGGCGAGGGCG
>JAJZFF010000451.1 GCA_021805485.1 Pseudomonadota bacterium | reverse complement strand
CGCCATCCGCCCGGCGAGCTCGCGCAGCGAGAGGAAGCTGCGCGAGGACATCAGCCGCGAGAGATAGGCGCTCATGGCGCCGACCGGGGGCGCGATCGACATGTCGTTGTCGTTGAGGATGACGATCAGCTGCGAGTGCCGCGCGCCGGCGTTGTTCATCGCCTCGTAGGCCATGCCGGCGCTCATCGCGCCGTCGCCGATCACGGCGATGACGTGGTTGTCGCGCCCGGTCAGGTCGCGCGCCACCGCCATGCCGAGTCCGGCCGAGATCGAGGTCGAGGAATGGGCGGCACCGAACGGATCGTATTCGCTCTCCGCGCGGCGGGTGAAGCCGGAGAGCCCGCCGCCCTGGCGCAGGGTGCGGATGCGGTCGCGCCGCCCGGTGAGGATTTTGTGCGGGTAGGCCTGATGGCCGACATCCCAGATCAGCCGATCCCCCGGCGTGTCGAACACCGCGTGCAGGGCGACGGTGAGCTCGACCACGCCGAGCGATGCGCCGAGATGGCCGCCGGTGACGGAGACCGCGTCGATGGTCTCGGCGCGCAGCTCGTCGGCGAGCTGGCGCAGCTGCTCGGGGGAGAAATTCCGCAGATCCGCCGGGGTTCGCACCCGGTCCAGCAGCGGCGTCACAACTCGCGATCGAGACATCGTCAATAACCCCTGCGTTCGCCCTTGCTTGCCGCCGCGCTTCGTCATTTCGCCACTCCCCCGCGCGGTGGGGGCCGCAGCTCGATACTCGGTTGAAGACCCGGCGGCTGAAGACCGGGCGGCTGAAGACCCGGTTGGCCCCGGGGCATGGCACCGGGCTCGCACCGACGCAACCATCGCCCCGACAGACCAGTTTTCGCGCCAACTTCAGCTCATGTCATTACGGCAGTCTGTAAAGATTCTCAGGCTCGATGCAACCGGGCGGAGCAGGGGGGCAACCTCCGGGATGACCAGACTGTTGCTCCCCCGCCACAGGGGCCACCCTGATTGCTGCCCCGCGCGGCAGGCGATGGCCCCGATTGCGGTTGCCGAGGGGGATGGCGCGTGCCATATCCCCAACGCCGGCGCGGGGCGGGGTCTGCGCACGGTCCCGTGATCACCGAGTGAAACCTCTGCTGGAGCAAGGGCATGTTGCGCGTCGTCTTGGCTCAGCCGCGCGGCTTCTGCGCCGGTGTCGAACGGGCGATCGAGATCGTCGAGCGGGCCTTGAAGAAATATGGCCCCCCGATCTACGTGCGCCATGAAATCGTGCATAACCGCCATGTCGTCGAGGACCTGCGCACCCGTGGCGCCGTGTTCGTGGACGAATTGGACGAGATTCCGCCCGGCGCCATCACCGTGTTCAGCGCCCACGGAGTCGCCCAGCGAGTCGAGGAACTGGCCGCCGAGCGCAGCCTGCCGGTGATCGACGCGACCTGCCCGCTGGTGGCCAAGGTGCATGCCGAAGGACGGCGCTATGCCGCGGCCGGGCGCGAAGTCGTGCTCGTGGGACATGCCGGCCATGCGGAGGTCGAGGGCACGATCGGGCGGATTCCGGGGAAGGTCTATCTGGTGCAGACGGTCGCCGATGTCGCCGGCCTCGCCGTGACCGATCCGGCCAAGCTCGCCTACGTGACGCAGACGACGCTGTCGGTGGACGATACGCGCCAGATCATCGCCGCGCTGAAGGCGCGCTTCCCCGAGATCAAGGGGCCGGACGTGCGCGACATCTGCTACGCGACGCAGAACCGGCAGACCGCGGTGCGCGAGCTGGCGCAGCAGGCGGACATGATTCTCGTCGTCGGCAGCCGCAACAGTTCCAATTCCAACCGGCTGCGCGAGATCGGCGCCGAACTCGGCCGGCCGAGCTACCTGATCGAGGATGCCGGAGACCTTCGGCCCGAATGGTTCGCCGGCATCGGCTCCGTCGGGCTCACCGCCGGCGCCTCCGCGCCCGATGCGCTGGTGCAGGACGTCATCGCCGGGCTGCAGCGGATCGGGCCGGTCGAGATCACCACGATGCGGGGGGTGGCGGAGGATGTCAGCTTCCGCCTGCCGCCCGAACTCGCCGACGATTCGCTCGCCGACGAATCGCTGGTCGCCTGAGGAGAGTCGCAGAATGGCCGTGCCGATCCATCAGGCGCTGAAAGTCGGCGCCTACGTCGTCAAGCAGCATCTGCTCGGGCGCAAGCGCTATCCGCTGGTGCTGATGCTGGAGCCGCTGTTCCGCTGCAACCTCGCCTGCGCCGGCTGCGGCAAGATCGATTATCCGGCGCCGATCCTGAACCAGCGCCTCTCGGTCGCCGAGTGCCTCGAAGCGGTGGACGAGTGCGGTGCGCCGGTGGTCGTCATCGCCGGCGGCGAGCCGCTGCTGCACAAGGAGATCGACGAGGTCGTGCGCGGCATCATCGCGCGCCGGAAGTTCGTCATCGTCTGCACCAACGCGCTGCTGCTCGAGAAGAAGCTGCATCTGTTCAAGCCGAACCGCTACTTCACCTGGTCGGTGCATCTCGACGGGCTGCGCGAGGAACACGACAAGTCCGTCTGCCAGGATGGCGTCTACGACCGTGCCGTGGCGGCGATCCGCAAGGTGAAGGACGCCGGATTCCGCACCATCATCAACGCCACGCTGTTCTCCGATGCCGATCCCGCGCGGGTGGCGCAGTTCTTCGATACTGTCACCGACATGGGCATCGACGGCATCAGCGTCTCGCCCGGCTATGCCTATGAGCGCGCGCCGGACCAGGCGCACTTCCTCAACCGCAAGCGCACCAAGGACCTGTTCCGCGGCATTTTCGCGCGCGAGGACCGCAGCAAGCGGCGCTGGGCGTTCAACCAGTCGGCGCTGTTCCTCGATTTCCTCGCCGGCAACCGGTCCTATCACTGCACGCCGTGGGGCAACCCGACGCGAACCTATTTCGGCTGGCAGCGGCCCTGCTACCTGCTCGGCGAAGGCTACGCCAAGAGCTTCAAGGAGCTGATGGAGACGACGGACTGGGACGCCTACGGCACCGGCAACTACGAGAAATGCGCCGACTGCATGGTGCATTCCGGCTACGAGGCGACGGCGGTGGCCGAGGCCGTGCGCAAGCCGTGGGAGCTGCTGAAGGTGGAGCGCAACGGCGTGCGCACGAGCGGGCCGATGGCGCCGGAAATCCCGCTCGACCGCCAGCGCCCGGCCGAATACGTGTTCAGCCGCCATGTCGAGCAGGCGATGGCGAAGCTAGCCCACGAGAAGCCGGCCACGGAGCTCTCGGACGCGGCGGACTAGGCTGCGCCGGGCGCGTGCGGCGTCGCGCGCGAGGATGAGCAGCGCCGGCACCTGCCCTGGCTGCGCCAGCACTGCCGCGAGGCTCCGCCGCAGACCGATGCGGCCGTTCCCATCGAGCGCCGCGAGCGCGAGGGCGGGCAGGCCGCGGTCGGCCGGGTCGCAGACCGCGCGGAGGACGGCGAAGGGCAGGCCGTGCCGGGCCGCGGCCTCGGCCAGCGCGCCGCTTTCGAGGTCGATCGCCGCCGCCCCGCTCTCTGCGTGCAGCCGCGCCTTCTCGGCAACCGTCGCCGCCACGGCCGCGCCGCCGAGGAGCCGTTCCGTGCTCGCCCCGCCCAGGGCGTCCAGCAGCGCGGGGTCGCACGCATAGCATCGCCCGCCGACGAGCACCGCGCGCGGCACGACGATGGCACCGGCCGCCAGGGCGGGATCGAGCCCGCCGGCGAGGCCGAAGCTGAGCAGCGCCGTCGCGCCCTCCGCCACCAGCCGCTCGGCCGCCGCCGCCGCCCCCGCCGCGCCGCCGCCGCCGGCCAGGACGTGCCCGAGCGAACGGGCCAGGCGCGCCTCCGCGGCGAGCCCGGTGAGAATGCCGAGGCCCGTCCCCGCCCGCACGGCGCCGCGCGGCCTATCCCGCCGCTCGCAGCCGCCGCGCCGCCTCGACGGCGAAGTAGGTCAGCACGCCGTTGGCCCCGGCGCGCTTGAACCCGAGCAGGCTCTCCATCATCGCCCGCTCATGCTCCAGCCAGCCATGACCGACGGCAGCCATGATCATCGCGTATTCGCCGGAGACCTGATAGGCGAAGGTCGGCACGCCGAAGCGGTCCTTCACGCGGCGGATGATGTCCAGATACGGCATGCCCGGCTTGACCATGACCATGTCCGCGCCCTCGGCGAGGTCCAGCGCCACCTCGCGCAGCGCCTCGTCGGTATTGGCCGGGTCCATCTGGTAGGTTTTCTTGTCCCCGACCAGGGCGCTGGCCGAGCCGACGGCGTCGCGGAACGGGCCGTAGAAGGCGGAGGCGTATTTCGCCGCGTAGCTCATGATCCGCGTGTCGATCAGCCCCTCGGCGTCGAGCGCGGCGCGGATGGCGGCGACGCGCCCGTCCATCATGTCCGAGGGCGCGATGACGTCGATGCCGGCCTCGGCCTGCACCACGGCCTGGGCGGTGAGCACGGCGAGCGTCTCGTCGTTGGCGACGTAGCCCTCGCGGATCACGCCGTCATGGCCGTGATCGGTGTAGGGATCGAGCGCGACGTCCCCGACCAGGCCCAAGGCGGGAAACTCGCGCTTGAGCAGCCGCGCCGCGCGGCACATCAGATTGTCCGGGTTTTTCGCCTCCGTGCCGTCGGCATCCTTCTTCTCCGCGGGCGTCGCCGGGAACAGGGCGATGGCGGGAATGCCGAGCTCGGCCGCCGGGGCGATGTGGGCGGCGAGCCGGTCCAGCGTCACCCGCACGACCCCGGGCATGGAGGCGACCTCGGTGGCGCGGTTGCTGCCCTCGATGACGAAGACCGGCCAGATCAGGTCATCGACGGCCAGCCTGTTCTCGGCGACGAGTCGCCGCGTCCAGCCATCGCGGCGGTTACGGCGCATGCGGGTGGCGGGGAAGGCTCCGACGGTCATGGGCAGGCCCCTCTGGCGCCCGCCTGGGTGCGGCGCGCGGCGATGGGATTAGTCCAGTGCGGTGCGCAGGGAAAGGGATCTGCACGGCCATCTGCGCGCCCATCTGCGCGACCCGGGGCACCGCGCGCCGCGCACTGGCCCCCTTCACACCCTCAATGGGCTCTGCTAACGAGTGCGCCGCCGGTGACTTGGCCGGGCGCATAGCTCAGTTGGTAGAGCAGCTGACTCTTAATCAGCGGGCCGTAGGTTCGAGTCCTACTGCGCCCACCAAGTTTTAACTAAAATCATCCCTTCGCGGCATGATGATGACCTTGTATTGTGTCGCCAAACGGCGCACGTACGAACCGAACCCGCGCCACGCCCGGGTGTTGGTCAACCCCGGACCTTGACTGCTGACGAGGTGCTATTTTGGCAAGCGACGACTCCGCCCCGACGTTCCTGGACGATGAAGCCGAGCAGCGTGCGCGCCGCTCGCTCGGGCTTGGTGTTAGCGGCGGGACGCGCGGGGCGCAGCCGCGGCGGCGGTTCGTGCGCGACGGCGAGGTGCCGGTGGTTGTCCTGCACCCGCGCTCGGAGGCTGAAACGCGGCAGGCCGCCGCGCTCGCGGAGCTGACGGCGCAGCTCAACGCCGAGCGGGAAGCCCGCGCCCGCGTCGAGCAGGCGCTGCGCGACTCCCAGGCGGTGGTGCGCAGCCTGCAGACGCGCCTTGCCCACACCGAAATGGCGCACGCCGCGCCGCCGCCGGCGCTGCTCACGCCCGCTTCCTTGCCCACCGCGCCAGCGATCCCGCCCGCCGTCGCGGCGGAAACGGCCGCGCGCCCGGCGAAGGGCAGCACGGAACCGGCGCCCCGCGCCAAGCGCGGCCGCCCGCGGAAGGCCGCCAGCGCCGCCGCCAAGCCGGCGAGCGAGGCCAAGCCGGTGAAATGGTGGACGGGGAACTATCGCGCCCGCGACGAGATCGACGCGGACTGAGCCGCCCTCTGCCGTGCCGCCGGCCGGAGCGCGGCGGGCGGAAATTTTGGGTATTTTACGGAAATTGGGACGGACCGGGCTGCCGAGCGGAAGCGCGCCTCAGGCGCAGGCAGGGGCGCCGGGTGAGGCGCGGGCCGGCGGCACGGAACAAGCAGGAAGATTGACCGGTCGGCGCTGCCGCCGTTAGCCTTGTCGAAATTTGTTAGTCAAGTCTCACGAGGTCTGCCATGTCCTTTTCATCCATGCCCGGTTTTTCCATGGACGCAGGCGCGGGCACACAACTGATGACCTATGTCGACCCGTCGTTCGGCACAGCGTCGGTCGCCGGGGGAGCCGCGCTTCCGGGGATTGTTCTCAGCCTGCCGGCCGATGG
>JAJZFF010000684.1 GCA_021805485.1 Pseudomonadota bacterium | reverse complement strand
CGCCTGAACGCGACGCTGCGCTGGCTGGCGGCGCAGGCCGAGGCCACCGCCGACCCTGCCCGCCTCGCCGCGCTCGAGGCGGAGGCGATGGCCCGGCTCGCCGAACGGGGCTGGACCCCCGGCTATGTCACGCTGCGCCGCCGCGCCGATCTGCGCCCGCCGGGCGGCGGCGACGGGCCGGGACACCTCGTCGCCCTCGGCGCCGCGCGTCTCGGCACCGTGCGGCTGATCGACAATCTGGAATGCTGAGCGCCGGTTGAGCCTGGCCGGGCACCGACCTATCCTTCCCGCTCGACCGGGAGGAACCCCATGACCGAGACACCGATCCGCCCCCTGCGCGGCCAGGACGAACTGCGCCGGCTGCTGCACCCGGCCAGCATCGCCGTGGTCGGCGCCTCCGCCCGCGCCGGCGCCTTCGGCGAGCGCGTCGCGGCCAATCTCGGCCGTTTCGCCGGCCGCGTGCATCTCGTCAATCCGCGCGCCGAGCGCATCGGCGAGCGTCCCTGCTACCCCTCGGTCGGCGCCCTGCCGGAGGTGCCGGACTGCGTCGTCATCGCCACCCCGCGCGAGGCGGTGGAGGCGGTGATCGGCGAATGCGCCGCCGCCGGCGTCGGCGGGGCGGTGGTGTTCGCCTCCGGCTACAGCGAGACGGCGCGCCCCGAGCACGTCGCCGCCCAGCAGCGCCTCGTCGCCATCGCGCGCGAGACCGGGCTGCCCATCGTCGGGCCGAACTGCCTCGGCATCGTCAACTACGCCGCGCGCGCCTGGATGACCTTCTTCACCCCGCCGCCGCAGGAGAGCATCCGTCCGGCCTCGATCGGCGTCGTCAGCCAGTCCGGCGCGCTCGGCTTCGCCATGGCGCAGGCGGTGGAGCACGGCGCCTCGGTCTGCCATCTGCTCACCTCGGGCAATTCCTGCGACGTGGACATGGCCGACTACGTCGCCTACCTGGCCGGCGAACCGGCCTGCAAGGCGATCGCCTGCATGTTCGAGGGCATGACCGAGCCGGCGCGGCTGATCGCGGCGGTGGAACGCGCCAGCGCCGCGGGGCGGCGGGTGGTGATCTGCAAGATCGCGACCGGCGCCAGCGGGGCGGCGGCGGCGCTCTCGCACACCGGCTCGCTCGCCGGCTCGGACGCCGCCTGGCGCGCCGCCTTCGCCCGCGCCGGCGCGGTGGTGGTGGAGGATTTCGAGGCGGTGATGGAAGCCGCCGCCTTCTTCGCCAAGGCGCCGGCGCCGGCGGCCGCGGGGAAGGCCGGCATCGCCGTGCTCGCCACCTCCGGCGGCGCTGCGATCATGGCCGCCGACAAGGCCGACAAATACGAAGTCGCCCTGCCCCAGCCCGCGGCGGCGACGCGCGCGGTGCTGGAATCGCGCATCCCCGAATACGGCTCGGCGCGCAACCCGTGCGACGTGACGGCGCAGGTGCTCACCGACCCGGACAGTCTCGGCGTCTGCGCCGGCGCGCTGCTGGAGGATCCCGCCTACGCCGCGCTGCTGGTGCCGCAGGTCTTCGCCTCCGAGCGGGTACCGATGCGCGTCGCCCAGCTCGGCGCCCTGGCCGAGCGCACCGGCAAGCTGATCTGCCAGGTCTGGGTCAACGAGTTCCTCGAAGGCCCCGGCGCGCGCGAGGCGGAGCAGGAGCCGCACACGGCGCTGTTCCGCTCCATGGACCGCTGCTTCGCCACCCTCGCCGCCTGGCTGCGCCCCGCCGCAGCGGCGGATGGCGCGACCCGGCTGGCGCCGGCGGGCGCGGCCGAGCGCGTCGCCGCCGCGCTGCGCGAAGCCGCCGGGCGCACGCTCGGCGAGCGGGAGGCGAAGTCCCTGCTGGCGCAGTACGGCGTTCCGGTGATCGGGGAGCGGCTCTGCGCCAGCGCCGAGGCCGCCGTCACCGCCGCCGCCGGCTTCGGCGGCAAGGTGGCGCTGAAGGTCGAATCGCCGGACCTGCCGCACAAGACCGAGGCCGGCGTGATCCGCCTCGGCCTGGAGGGCGCGGCGGCGGTGCGCGCGGCCTATGATGCGGTGATGGAAAACGCCGCCCGCGCCGGCGCCCGCGTCGAGGGCGTGCTGGTGCAGCCGATGGCGCCGGCCGGCGTCGAGATCATGGTCGGCGCACGGATCGACCCGCTGTTCGGCCCGCTGATCCTGGTCGGGCTCGGCGGCGTGCTGGTGGAGGTGCTGAAGGATACCGCGGTCGATCTCGCCCCGGTGACGCCGGCGCAGGCGCTGGCGATGCTGGAACGGCTGAAGGGCCGGGCCCTGCTCGACGGCTTCCGCGGTGCGCCGGCGGTGGACCGCGCCGCCCTGGCCGAGGTAATCTCCCGCCTGTCCGAATTCGCCGCCGACCAGGCGTCGCGGGTTCGGGAGTTCGACGTCAACCCGCTGATCTGCGCCGGCGGCGCGATCGTCGCGGTGGATGCGCTGATCGCCACGGCTGGACAGGAGAGTTCGTGACCCGACGCTGGATGAGGCTGGCCCGCCGGGCCGGCGCCGCGACCGCTCTGCTGCTGCTGCTCGGCGGCGCCGATGCGCCCCCACCCGAAGCCTGGATCGTCCCCGACATCGACGCTCTGCCCCACGATGTCTGGGGCGAGACGGTGCGCCATGGCCGCGACCTGGTGGCCCAGACCTATGCCCTGATCGGGCCCGAGGTCGCCGACCCGGCGAAGCGCTACGCCGGCAGCAACATGGCCTGCCAGAACTGCCATCTCGGCGCTGGCACGCGGAAATACGGCGTTCCCTATGTCGGCGTGTTCGCCGGCTATCCCAGCTACCGTATCCGCTCCGGGCGCGTCGGCACGCTGGCCGATCGCGTCAATGGCTGCATGACGCGGAGCCTCAACGGCAAGCCGCTGCCGCCGGACGGGCCGGAGATGACGGCGATCATCGCCTACATCAAGTTCCTCTCCACCGGCCGCGAGATCGGCGCGCCGACCGAGGGGCGCGGCGTCGGGAGGATGGCGGAGCTGAGCCGGCCCGCGGATCCCGTGCGCGGCAAGCAGGTCTTCACCCAGGTCTGCGCCGCGTGCCACGGCGCGGAAGGCCAGGGGCAGCGCAACGGCACGGCCGGCGATGCGCGCGGCTACGCCGTGCCGCCGCTCTGGGGCCCGGACAGCTTCAATGACGGGGCCGGGATGAACCGGCTGATCACCGCGGCCAACTTCGTCCACAACAACATGCCGAACGGCACCACCTGGGAGGCGCCGAGCCTGCCGGCGGAGGATGCGTGGGACGTCGCCGCCTTCGTCGATTCCCAGCCGCGCCCGCACCGGCCGGGGCTGGAGAAGGATTTCCCCAACCGGCTGGAGAAACTGGTGGACGCGCCGTTCGGCCCCTACGCCGACACCTTCCCCGAAACCCAGCACAAATACGGCCCGTTCGCGCCGATCCGCGCGGCGATCAACACATTGCGCCAGGCCGAGCAGACCGCGCGCGCCAAGGCCACCGCGCCGGGCAACGGCGCCGCACAACCGAAGCCCTGAGCGGGCCGGGACGACGAGACGCCGGCGCGGCAGGGGCAAGCGGCCAGCGAAGGAGGTCGACATGGAGATCAAGCGAGCCGGCTCTCACCCGTCCGGCAAGGGCACGGCGGACCGGTTCACCGGCACGGTCCGCATCGATCCGCTGTTCAGCCCGCCCGAACCGGCCCGGGTCGCCGGCGCGCTGGTCACGTTCGAGCCGGGCGCGCGGACCGCGTGGCACACCCATCCGCTCGGCCAGACCCTGATCGTGACGGTCGGCCTCGGCTGGGTGCAGCGCGAGGGCGGGCCGGTGGAGGAAATCCGCCCCGGCGACGTGGTCTCGATCGCGCCGGGCGAAAAGCACTGGCACGGCGCCTCCGCCACCACGGCCATGAGCCATATCGCCATCCAGGAAAAGCTGAACGGCTCGACGGTGACCTGGCTGGAGCACGTGAGCGACGCGCAATACCGGCGGTGATCGTCGGGACTCGTGGTTCCGCGCCCACGCCTATGTCCCGCGCGTGCAATGAGCGGCGATGTAGTTGAGGAATATTGATGCCTTAGCAGGAAGGTTTCACTCGCCATACGGGAGGGGAAGATGAACCTGCACCAACGGGCCCTGGAGTGCGTAGGCATCCTAGGCACTCCATTTCGTTATTTTCTCTCTTCTATTGCAATTCGGTGGAAAATCTGGCAGATCCAGTACTATATAGACCGCTCGATAAAAGATCATGATATAAAATTAGCACAACTGGAGGCGAGAAATGCATCAAATGATAAAATATGCAATCTTGATATTGAACTCCGAACAGATTTGCTCGAGCTCGGCGAGGATCTGCAAAAGTTACGAACGGAAAAGTTACTGAAACTAGCGCGGAGATTGCTTGTTCCTATACCCGATTGCCGGGACAAAACCTTGTGGGAAAGCGCCAGAGTCAGCGCAGGGAATTACCTCACGGAAAAGGGTGAAAGAGAGCTGCGCGCGGCCGTCAGGGCAGAACGCCGAGAAAGATCGGAGAACAGCAGACTATGGATCGCGGGTGTGGCCGGACTTGTGGGGGCTATGGCCGCCCTCATCGCCGTTCTCCTGAGAAAGAAATGATTTCTGGACGTCCGGCTTCTGCCGCGCGCGTTCACCGCTTGGTGTAAGCCGCCCGCCTCACCCCACCGGGCCCACCGGCACGGGTTCGGCCTCGTCCACCCCGCCGCCGAGCATCGCGGCCAGCCGGGTGCGGTCCAGCGCGCCCTCCCAGCGTGCCACCACGACCGTCGCCACGCCGTTGCCGATGAGGTTGGTGAGCGCGCGGGCCTCGGACATGAAGCGGTCGACGCCGAGGATCAGTGCGATGCTGGCCACCGGCACCGTGCCGACGGAGGCGAGCGTCGCCGCCAGCACGATGAAGCCGCTGCCGGTGACGCCGGCCGCGCCCTTCGAGGTCAGCAGCAGCACGCCGATCAGCCCGAGCTGCTGGCCGAGGCCGAGATGGGTGCCCGTCGCCTGGGCCAGGAACAGCGCCGCCATGGTGAGATAGATGCAGGTGCCGTCGAGATTGAACGAATAGCCGGTCGGGATCACCAGCCCGACCACCGATTCCTCGCAGCCCAGCGCTTCGAGCTTGGCGATCATCCGCGGCAGCACCGATTCCGACGACGAGGTGCCGAGCACGATCAGCAGCTCCTCGCGGATGGCGCGGATGAACTTCCAGATGCTGAACCCGGCCAGCCGCGCCACCGTGCCGAGGACGACGAAAATGAAGATCAGGCAGGTCGCATAGACCCCGGCCATCAGTTCGCCGAGCTGGACCAGCGTGCCGAGCCCGTAGCGGCCGATGGTGAAGGCCATTGCCCCGAAGGCGCCGAGCGGGGCGGCGCGCATGACGATGGCGACGACGCCGAACAGCGCGCGCGAGACCAGCTCGATGAGATGCACGAGCGGCTTGCCGCGCTCGCCGAGGAAGGCCAGCCCGAAGGCGAACAGCACGGCGAAGAACAGAATCTGCAGAACCTCGCCCTCGGCGAAGGCGCCGACCACCGTCGATGGGATGATGTGCGTGACGTAGTCGAGCGCGCTCTGGTGCTGGGCCGCGGTGATGTAGTGCTGCACCGATTTCGCATCGAGCGTGGCGGGATCGACATGCATTCCCGCGCCCGGGCGCAGCACGTTGGCGATGACGAGGCCGATCACCAGGGCTGCCGTCGTCATCGCCTCGAAATAGACGATCGCCTTCAGCCCGACGCGGCCGACCTTCTTCATGTCGTCCATGCCGGCGATGCCGTGCACCACGGTGCAGAAGATGATCGGCCCGATCAGCATCTTGATCGCGGATATGAACATGTCCCCGAGCGGCTTCATCGCCGCCCCGGTGGCGGGGAAGGCATGGCCGAGCAAGGCGCCGAGGACGATCGCCACCAGCACCTGGGCGTAGAGATGGCCGAACAGACGGCGCGCCATGGTCAGGATCCTCCCCGGGATGCCGCGTCCATCAACGCGCGCATGCGTGCGAGCACCGCCCCCAGCCCGTCGAACACGGCCTGGCCGATGAGGAAATGCCCGATATTCAGCTCCCGCACGCCCGGCAGCGCGGCGACGGGGCCGACATTGTCGAAATTCAGCCCGTGCCCGGCATGGCACTCCAGCCCGATCTCCCCGGCCAGAACCGCCGCCCGGCGCAGCCGCTCCCGCTCGCCCGCCCGCCCGGCCGCGTAGGCGCCGGTGTGCAGCTCCACCACCGGCGCGCCGAGGGCGGCGGCGGCGCGCAGCCGCGCCGGATC
>JAJZFF010000332.1 GCA_021805485.1 Pseudomonadota bacterium | reverse complement strand
GGCCTGAGGATTCTTGTGGGAGGAACCATGGTCACCATCGTCACCAAAACCCAGGGCCCGCGCCCTGAAGACGTCCGGATGCGGGAGATTCTCCGGCGCAACCAGGGAACGATCACGCGCATCGCCGACCACATCACCGCCGGCGGCTACTCGGCGCGCAAGGCACCGAAGCCGGCCCCCGAGGCCAGCGGCCTGATCATCAGCACGGGCGCTGCCTCGCGCCCCGACACCACGGCGGCCGCCCCATCCGTGCGGATCAGCGTGAATGGGCGTGTCTGCCTCGTCGACGGGAACACCGGCTACCAGCTGCATCACCTGGGAACCCTGCAGCGGCGTGGCGGCGAGGAGATTTTCGTGCTGGCCACCGATGCCAATGGATTCATCGCGCCCGTGGCGCCCGAGATCGCGGCGCCGCTCGGCACGCTGGACGGCACGCGGCTTTCCCCGTCCTATGGCGAGGACGAACTGGCCGCCGAAATCGGCGTTCGGCTGGGCATTGGCTGACGCGATCTCCGCGCCGCGCCGCGCGACCCGCCCGCCGGACGACCTGAAAGGCGGCGATGCGGCGGCACGCGGGCCGCGCACGGAGGAGTTCAGCACCCCGCCCTGTGCCTACGACGAGCACACCACGATGAAGGCGTGGGAGTGCCTGCTCTCCGGCGAGGCCGGGGACGGGCAGCGCCGCTTTCCGGTGCGGCCGCTGATCGGCGATTCATGGTCGCGTTGCGCCTCCTGCGGCATCGATGCGCGGCAGCGGGAAGCTCCCCTGAACCACGGCATCGATGCGCTGATCGAACAGAACCGGGACCTCCTCGCGGCGGCCAGGCGCAGCTTCGGCACGATCGGCCGGCTGCTCGACGGCACCGGCGCGATGCTCGTCCTCGCCGACCGCAACGGCGTGCTGATCGATGCGATCGGCGACCGGCGGACGCTGCATGACGGCATGGACATCAACCTCTCGATCGGCGGCAAATGGACCGAGGATGTCGTCGGCACCAACGGAATCGGAACGGCGCTGTGGGCGGGCGCGCCGGTCTTCGTGCATGCGGCCGAACATTTCTGCGCCGGCATCAAGAGCTGGACCTGCGCCGGCGCGCCGATCCGCGAACCGTTCGACAACAGCATCATCGGCGTCGTCGACCTGTCCGGCCATCCGGACATCTTCCGGCCGCACAATATCGGCCTCGTCGCCGCGGCGGCACAGGAAATCGAGAAGGCGCTCGCCGAGCAGCGCAACGAGGAGCGCGCGCGGCTGCTGGAGGCATTCATCTCATCCGCGCCCGAATATCGGCGCAGCGACGGATTGCTGATCGTCGATCATCGGGGGCGGCCGATCTATTGCCACAACGTCGCCGAAAGCACGCTGCGCGCGTTCCGCGCCAACCCGCCGACGCCGGCGGCGGAGCGGCGCCTGGTGCGCTTCCTTGAAAGCGGCAACGGCGCTGAACTCGACAACGATGCGATGCTCGCGCTGCAGAACTGCCATTTCAGCCCGCTGCAGGCGGATAATGGCATGCGCGGTGCGGCGCTGGTGTTTCCGACGCGCGAGGCCCGGCCATCCCCCGCGGCGCGGCGCGCCGATGCGGATGCCAGCGACAGCCAGGCCAACTGCATCATCGGCGAAAGCCCGGCGCTGCGGCGTGCGATCGAGATCGCCAGCCGGGTGGCGGCGACGGCGGACGTCACCTCCGTGCTGATCGAGGGGGAAACCGGCGTCGGCAAGGAACTCTTCACCCGGCTGATCCACGGCGGCACCCGCCATCGCTCTGACAGCCCGTTCGTGACACTGAACTGCGGCGCGATCACACGCGAGCTGTTCGGCAGCGAACTCTTCGGCCATGTGCCAGGCGCCTTTACCGGCGCGAGCCGGGACGGCAAGCCGGGCGTGTTCGAACTCGCGAATGGCGGCGCGCTCTGCCTCGACGAGATCGGCGAAATGCCACCCGAGATCCAGCCCTTCCTGCTCAGGGTGCTGGAGGAACGGGTTGTCCGGCGCCTCGGCGACAGCCGGGCCAGGCCGGTGGATGTGCGACTGATCGCCTCGACGAACCGCGACCTGCGACAGGAGGTCGAACAGGGACGCTTCCGGCGCGACCTGTTCTACCGGATCAGCGCGGTGACCATTCACGTCCCGCCGCTGCGCGAGCGCGGCGACGATGTGCTGCTGCTGATCGAGCATTTCAATTCCCGGTTCGCAGCACGCCTCGGCACGGCCCCGCTGACGTTCGCCGCGGAGGCGCTCGATATCCTGCGCGCCTATCGCTGGCCGGGCAATGTGCGCGAATTGCGCAATCTCGTTGAAAAACTCCACATCCTCTGGCGCGGCACGCGCGTGGGCCCGGAGGACCTGCCGGCGGAATTCCACGCCCGGCCGGAGGAGCCCGCCCTTTTGCCCGCAACAGCGCCGCGGCCGCACAGCATCGAGGAAGCCGAGTGCCAGGCGATCCGCGACGTGCTGCTCGCGGAAAAGGGGAACCTGAGCCGCGCCGCGCAGAAGCTCGGAATCTCGCGGCCGACGCTCTACCGGAAGCTCGACCAGTTCGGAATCAGGCGCGGCTTCGTCTGAACGGCAAGGGCGGCCGGAATCCAGCCGCCCTTGACGCCGGAGATCATGCGCGGCCGAGACGCTCGGCGCCGCCGCCGCGGGCGGGAGACGCGGTCGGGTCTTCCTCGTCCTCACCCAGATCGCCCACCAGCGTTTCCGTGGTCAGGATCAGCTTGGCGACCGAGGCGGCGTTGCGCAGCGCCGTGCAGGTGACGCGGACGGGATCGATGATGCCGGCATCGTACATGTTCTGGAACGTGCCGATGGCGGCATTGTAGCCGAAACCGCCATTCACCGCCGAGACCTGGGCGACCACGTGGTCGGGGTCGCCGCCGGCATTGGTCACGATGCGCCAGAGCGGGCGGGTGAGGATGGAGCGGACGAGCTTCACCCCTTCCGCGACATCGCCGCCGACGCCGGCCAGAACCTCGTCGAGCACCGGGCCGATCTGCGCCAGTGCGGTGCCGCCGCCGGCAACCACCCCCTCCTCGCTCGCGGCGCGCACGGCGGCGAGCGAATCCTCGATCAGCTGGATGGTGCGCTTCTGCTCGACCGGCGTCGCTCCGCCGGCATAAAGTATGGCGGTACCGCCGGAAAGCTTCGCGAGGCGCTCGCGCAGCTTGTCCTGCTCGATATTGGGCGGGGCGACATCGTGCATCCGCTGCACCTGCGCCCGGCGCGCGGCGATCGCCGCCGGATCGCCGGCGCCGCCGATGATCGCGGTGTGCGTCGCACTGGTGCGCACCCGCTCGGCGGCGCCGAGATCGGCCGCCGTGACGTCCTCGACCCGGCCGCCAAGATCGCGGGCGATGACGCGGCCGCCGGTGATGATGGCGATATCCTCCATCATCGCCTTGCGCCAGTTGCCGTATTCGGGCGGATGCACGACGAGGTAGCGGCCCGGCCCGTCGCGCCCGAGCAGGCTGACGACGACCTCCGGCGCCACCTCCTCGGCGATCACGAGAAGCGGGCGGTGGGCGTCGGCGGCGAGCGCGCGCGCCGCATCGAGCGCATGGGGATCGCGGATCTTGAGATCCGTCATCAGGATCAGCGGCCGTTCGAGCACGGCTTCCATCTTCTCCTGATCGGTCACCATGTGATGCGAGATATAGCCGCGATCGAAGGACATGCCTTCGACGACCTCGAGTGTCGTTGCGGTGGTCACGCTGAAGTCGGTAGTGATCACGCCCTCGGCGCCGACGCGCGCGAAGGCCTCGGCGACCAGCGCGCCGAGATGCGGCTCGGTTGCGGCGATGTTGGCCACCGCGGCGAGCATGCCGTTGCCGGAAGCCGGCCGGGCCGCTTCCTTGAGGGACGATGCCACGCGCTCGACCGCGAGATCGATCCCGCGGATGAGATCGACCGCGCGGGCGCCGCGCTCGCTGGCCTCGACGCCGGCCTGGACGAGCGCGTTGGCGAGCACGATCGCGGTGGTGGTGCCGTCGCCCGCGAGTTCGTTGGTCTGCATCGAGACCTCTCGGACGACCTGCGCGCCCATGTTCTCGAACCGGTTCGGCAGCTCGATCTCCACCGCGATGCTGACGCCATCGCGCGTGACCATCGGCGTGCCGATCGGCCGGTCGATCATCGCGTTCATGCCTTTAGGCCCGAGCGTGGGCTCGACGGCCGCCGCGAGCCGGCCCACACCGCGGGCCAGCGCACGCCGGGCTTCGGAATTATGCAGAAGCAGCTTAGCCATTTTGTCTCCCTTCGGCCGATGGCCGGCGTGCTGCGTGGACCGGCCTATTCGGCGGCGACCGCGAGCGGCGAGGCCGCAAGCGCCGCCTTCTTCGCCGCGATGTCGATGCCGTAGAGCTTCGCGGCGTTGAGGCCGAGGATCTTTTCCTTGATCGCCGGGGTGAGGTCGATGCCGCGCTCCTGCTTCACATCTTCAGGCAGCTCGAAGTTCCAGAATTTCTCGACCAGCCAGCGCGGCGTCCAGATCGCGTAGTCGGAGCCGAACAGGATGCGGTCCTCGCCGAGCCAGAACAGCAGCTCGCCCATGATTTCGGCGAAGTAGCGCGGCCGGGAATGGATGAAGGGCAGGACGACCGCGAGGCCGCCATAGACATTGGCCTCCTGCACCGCGATCCAGCAGAAATCGTCGATGCGCGGCTGGCCGCAATGCTCGACCACCCAGTTGAGATTGGGGAAGTCGGTCGCCGCATAATCGACGTCGTGAACGTCGAAAGCGTCCTTGCTCAGCGGGATGATGGTCGGGCCCTTGTGGACGTGCATGTTCCTGATGCCGAGCTTCTCGCAAAGCTCGAAGCATTTGTATGCCTCGGGATCGTTCAGACGCCAGCCGCGGGAGGCTCCGTTCCATTCGGCGGTGTAGAGTTTCACGCCCTGGATATTGTATGTTTCTTTCATGTAATGGATGTATTCGAGCGCCTTCTCGCCGTCCCGCGGGTCGAACGCGCCATTGACGATGAAGCGCTCGGGGTAGCGGGCGGCGACGTCCGCATTGCGTTCGATCGTGTTGAAACCTGTCTTGTAGAAATCCTTGAGGTAGGTCGACTGCACGATCGCGACATCGTCGGGGCCGTCGATGAAGAGGTCGCGATAGAGATCATCGGCGCTGTATTTCTCGAACTTCTCCTTCGGCCACAATTTGTCGGCGGGGCTGAGCGCGTTGTGATAGGCGAAGAAGCATTCGATGAACTGCTTGCCGTGAATGTTGCTCTGGTTCGCCGGGCTGCCATCCCAGAAATGGGTGTGGCCGTCGACGATGAAGATTTCCTTACCCTCGGGCGTTACGAACATGGTTTCCTCCACGTGTTGATTGCTTGCTGGGCGGCGCGCCGCGCGGGATGCGCGGGCGCGCCGGCTTGCCGCGGTTCAGATGTATTCGAAGACGTCGTCCATGTTGCCGAACAGGATCACCGTATTGTCGTCGACGCGGACCATGCGGCCGTAATGCGTCGAGGTGTTCACCTCGAAGATCTCGGCCGTCATGTCACGGCCGAGATACTCGCCGATCTCGTCCATCTTGAAGATCAGCTTGCCGTGACCGTCGATGCGGATCAGGGCGGGCTGGTAGGTGACGGTGACGCCGGGCTTGTCGCTCATGAATTCGGCGATGGCGCGGGCCTCGACCGAATCGTTCATGGTCACACCGCACTGATCCGAGATCGTCTGCTCGAAGGTGATGTCCTTCATCTGCTTGAAGATGGTCGAATGGGTCGCGTCGCGTGCTGCTGTTGACATTGTGTTATCTCCTGTGCGGGGCGTCAGGCGAGGCCGAGTTCGCCGAGGATCTTGCCGATGCGCTCCTGCGACTGCGCCCTGACATCCTGGAACGAGACGGGTTTGGAATGGGGCATCGACCAGATCGGTTGCAGGCCGAGGGCCGCCTTGTCGGCGAGCGCGCGGTGTTTTTCGAGCCAGCCATGGAGGATGGCCCGGTTCTCGCCGCCATGTGTCTCGTCGTTGGCGAGGAGGTAGATGAGGTCGATCGTGTTCGCGAGGTTGCGTTCGTAATCGGCCTCGGCGGCAGAGATCACCGGCGGTGTGACGAAGTCGTTGTTGGCGGCGGCGACCTGCATCAGGAAGCCCGAGCGGAACAGCTCGCCCACCAGCGGCTCGAAGACGATGTTGATCGCGAAATACTGTTCGAGATAGTCGCTCGACCCCATGATCGTCTCGACCGCCTCGCGCGTGCCCTGCCAGATCGGGTCCTCAAGCCAGGCGACCTTGCCGAGC
>JAJZFF010000220.1 GCA_021805485.1 Pseudomonadota bacterium | reverse complement strand
CAGCGCCGAGCCCTGGGATGACGACGGGAGCCTCGATCCGGGCCCCATCGCCGGCGGCCACATGCTGATGGCGTGGGACTACGCCGGCCTGGCCGAGACCGACACGCTCCGCCTCGCCACCTGGGGCCGGTTCAAGCTGGCGACTTGGCGCTGGGTGCGGCGACGTCTCGATGAGGCCTACGGTCTCGTCTGGCGGCAATTGTCCACGGTCAGCGGAACCGATCTCGGCGTCGATGTGGCGCGGCTCGAGGCCGAACTCAACGCATAGCGATGACCGATCACATCGCGCGCGCCGAACCCGTATAGAAATAGGTGAGCAGCTTCGGTCCACGCGCGTAGGCGGCTTCCAGGCTCTCGACCTGGAAGCCGCTGTCGCGGACCAGCGCCTCGATGGGACGGTTGAGGTGGCAGCCGCCGGCAATATGCCGCCAGGCCGGCGTCAGCCGATCCTGCCAGAGCCGCACGCCGGCATCCGGTGCCCGCCCATGCTCGCAGAACAGCAGCCGGCCACCGGGGCGCAGCACCCGCCGGGCGTCGGTCAGTGCACGGCGCGGATCGGGGACGCTGCACAGCGTCCAGGTGGTGACCACTGTATCAATCGACTGGCTCTCGATCGGTAGCGCCTCCGCGGATCCGTCCACCAACTCCACCGGAAACGCCGCATCCCGTCCGCGCGCCATCGCCAGGAGCGCCATGGCGGGATCGATGCCGACCACCTCGGCCACGGCAGGGCCATAGAATGGCAAATTGAACCCCGGACCGATGCCGAGCTCCAGCACCCTTCCGGCCGCAGCCCCGCAAACGCGGGCACGATAGCGGTTGAGCTCAGGCGCCCGCATCGCCAGCGCGATCAACCGCGGCAGAACGCGCGCCTGATAGAACCCTGTGACGCCTCCACCCATGCATGGCCCCTCCTGCCGGCCGCGCCCGATGCGGCCAAGCCGATCGGCTTTCGGCACCTGCCGGCACCGCGGATTTCCAAAGAGCACGACATCCGTTATACCCCGGGTCGGGCTCGCGACTCGGGGCAAAAAAATGGCGGCGCTGAGCGCCGCCAAGTTTAGGGAGGAAACGTCCAAGAATGCAGGACGCGCTGAGCGCGCCCTACGTCCATGATGATAAGCGCCCGCGGCGGCGGTGCAAGGGATATTTGTGCAGTGCAGCGGTCTCGTTCGCATGCGAGCCGAGCGCTGTGCTGTTCTTGCAACAGTGCGGATGAGCGGTTAGGCTGGCCTGCGCCGTGGGCCGCGGCCCTGCGGGATCACCGGGTTTTTGAATTCCGCATTTGTTTCAGTTATCTGACAATCACGGTCATGACGCTCGCAATACGGCAGACCGGGCGGGCCTGATGCGAGATCGGATCGCCGGCGTCGGCTGGCTCTAAATTTGGCAAGGCTGACATGCAGGACATTCCGGTCTATCGGGATTGGCGGGCGGTCCCCGCCTCGGCACGCGGAGCGTCGGTCGCGCTCGGAAATTTCGACGGGGTCCATCTCGGGCACGCCAGCGTGGTGCGCGCGGCTCACGCGGCGCGGCCGGACGCCGCGCTTGCGGTGCTGACCTTCGAGCCGCACCCTCGCGAACTGTTCCGCCCCGAAGACCCCCCATTCCGCCTGACTCTCGCCGCTGAAAAGGCCGCCGCCCTCGCGCAGCTCGGTGTGCAGACGATCTTCGAGATCGCGTTCGACTGGTCCTTCAGCGCGCTCACCGCCGAGGCGTTCGTCAGCGATGTTCTGGCCGGGGCATTGGGGGCGCGACACCTGGCGTGCGGGGTCGATTTCGCCTTCGGCCACCGCCGCGGCGGCGATATCGGGTTTCTCGCGACGCAGGCGGAGGCGCGCGGCATCGGCCTCACCGTGGTGCCGCCGCTGGCCGACGCGCAGGGTCCGATCTCGGCCTCGCGCATCCGACGGTTGCTGCAGGACGGATACCCGGAGCGGGCCGCGGCCGAACTCGGGCGGAACTGGTCCATTCGCGGCGTCGTCGCCCATGGCGATGCGCGCGGCCGGACGATCGGCTTCCCGACCGCGAATATCCCCCTCGGCCGCCATCTCGAACCGGCCCGGGGCGTCTATGCGGTCACGGTGACGCTTCCGAACGGCGCGACCTACCCGGGTGTGGCGAATATCGGCCGCCGGCCGACCGTGAGCCGCTCGCTCGAAAGCCGGCTTGAGGCGCATCTGTTTGATTTCGAAGGTGATCTCTACGGGGCGGAGGCATCCGTCGCGCTGCACGCCTTTCTGCGCCCGGAGCGGAAATTCTCCGGGCTCGATCAGCTGAAGACCCAGATCGCCGCCGATGTCGCCGAGGCCCGCGCGCTGCTCGGCATCGACTGATCCAGCCCGCAAATCATCATGATGGTCCGGTACCAACGCCGGTTTCTCGGCTTTGGCCGCACGATCACGGGCGGGGCCGGCGGCCCTCTTGGCCACCGGCCCACTTCTCCGCCGTCCCCGCCGACGCGATGCCGAGGAGGATGGCAGGCCCGATCATCATTATGGCCTAAAATCCCAGCTCAAAGGCGATAATCCAGCAACAGCCCCGGCTAGGTGATAGTGCTATCCCGGTTCGCTGACGACAGCATGACGCGTTTCGGCGCCGGATCGCTCCCGACGATGGTCCATTTCGGACGCTTGACCGCCAGGCACCCCGCTCCGCATAGTCCCGCCCATGTCGGAGCCCTGCCGCGCGCGAATTCCCTCCCCGGCCGCCTGACCCGGTCCGGCCTCGTCGCGCGCCCGCTCCGGCCGATCCCCATCCCGCCTGCGAAAGACCCAGATGACCGAGACCCAGGACTACCGCGACACCGTGTTCCTGCCGCGGACGGATTTTCCAATGCGCGGCGATCTCCCGCGCCGCGAACCCGAGATCCTGGCCCGCTGGGAGCGGATGAACCTCTGGGCAAAGCTGCGCGCGACTGCGCGCGGGCGCGAGAAGTTCATTTTGCATGACGGCCCGCCCTACGCCAACGGCAACCTGCATATCGGCACCGCGCTGAACAAGATTCTGAAGGACGTCGTCAACCGCGCCCGGCAGATGGCCGGCTTCGACGCGGACTATATCCCCGGCTGGGACTGCCATGGCCTGCCGATCGAATGGAAGATCGAGGAAGAATACCGCAAATCCGGACGCGACAAGGATGCGGTACCGATTCTCGATTTCCGCGCCGAGTGCCGCGCCTATGCCGCTCACTGGATGAACGTGCAGGCGGAAGAGTTCCGCCGCCTCGGCGTCGAGGGCGACTTCGCGCATCGTTATGCCACCATGGATTTTTCCGCCGAGGCCGCCATCGCAGGCGAGATCGGCAAGTTCCTCCTCAATGGCGCGCTCTATCGCGGCTTGCGCCCGGTGCTGTGGTCGCCGGTGGAGAAAACCGCGCTCGCCGAGGCCGAGGTCGAATATCACGACCATACCTCGACGACGATCTGGGTGCGCTTCCCGATCGTGACCCCGGCTGCCCCCATGCTCACAGGTGCGAGCGTGGTGATCTGGACGACGACGCCTTGGACGATGCCAGGCAACCGCGCGATCGCCTTCGGCCCCGACATCGAATACGCGCTCGTGCATGTGGACACCGCTACGGAGAGCGCCGGCGCACGCGCAGGCGAACGGTTGCTCGTCGCGTTGCCGCTGCTGCCGGCGTTTCTCGACGTCGCCGGGGTCACCACCCACCACCTAGAACACGTCTTCACCGGCGCCGAGTTGGCCGGCACGATCTGCGCCCATCCGCTAAGCGGCCTCGGATACGAATTCGCCGTGCCGCTCTTGCCCGGCGACTTCGTCACCACCGAGGCGGGCACAGGCTTCGTGCATGTCGCGCCGGGACATGGTGACGATGATTTCATCCTCGGCCGCGCCCATGGCATCGACGTTCCGGAAACCGTCGGGGATGATGGCACCTTCAACGCGTGGGTGCCGCTGTTTGCCGGGCTGCACGTCTACAAGGCCGCCGATGCCGTCTGCGCCGCCCTCGCCGATCAAGGCGCGCTGGTGGCGCGCGGCGTGCTGGTCCATTCCTACCCGCATTCCTGGCGCTCCAAGGCGCCGCTGATCTTCCGCGCCACGCCGCAATGGTTCATCCGGATGGACGGGCCGGGGCGGATTCGCGAAAAGGCACTCACCGCGATCGGGGCGACCCAGTTCGTGCCGGAACAGGGGCGCAACCGCATCGGCAGCATGGTCGCCGCGCGCCCCGACTGGTGCATCTCGCGCCAGCGCGCCTGGGGCGTGCCGATCGCCGTCTTCGTGCATCGCGCCAGCGGCGAGCCGCTGCGCGACCCCGAGGTCGTCGCGCGCATCGTTGCGATCTTCGAAACGGAGGGCGCGGACGCCTGGTATTCCTCCCCCCCGGAACGCTTCCTCGGGCCGGGGCGTGATCCCGCGGACTACGAGCAGGTGAAGGACATCGTCGATGTCTGGTTCGAGAGCGGCTCGACCCATGCCTTCGTGCTGGAGGCGCGCGGTCTGCCCTGGCCGGCCGATCTCTACCTGGAGGGCTCCGATCAACATCGCGGCTGGTTCCACTCGTCACTGCTCGAATCGGTCGGCACGCGCGGCGTCGCGCCGTTCAAGGCGGTTCTGACGCACGGCTTCGTGCTCGACGAGCAGGGCCGCAAGATGTCGAAATCCCTCGGCAACACCACTGCGCCGCAGGACGTCATCAAGCAGTATGGCGCCGATATCCTCCGCCTTTGGGTGATGATGTCCGACACTACCGAGGACCTTCGCGTCGGCCCCGAAATTCTCAAGCAGCAGGCCGAACTTTATCGCCGTCTGCGCAACACGCTGCGCTGGCTGCTGGGCTGCCTGGATGGCTTCACCGAGGCCGAGCGCGTGCCGTACGCAGAGATGCCGGAACTCGAGCGCTGGGTGCTACACCGGCTCACCGAACTCGATGCAAAGCTGCGCGAGGCCACGCTCTCCTACGACTGGACCGGCTTCTATCCGGCCCTGCATGCGTTTTGCGCCACCGACCTGTCAGCCTTGTATTTCGACGTCCGCAAGGACACCCTCTATTGCGACCGACCCGACAGTCTTCGCCGTCGGGCCGCGCGCACCGTGCTCGATCATCTCCATCGCAGCCTGTGCACTTGGCTCGCCCCGGTTCTGTGCTTCACCGCCGAGGAGGCGTGGAGCGCGCGCTTCGGCGCAGAGGGCAGTGTGCATCTGGAGACGTTCCCCCCGCTCCCGACAGATTGGCGGGACGAGGCACTGGGAGCGAAGTGGGAACAGATCCGCGCCGTCCGGCTCCACATAACGTCGGAGATCGAGCGGCGACGCGCGGAGGGCAAAATCCGTTCGTCACTGGAGGCGATCGCCATCATGCCGGATCGCTCGGATGCGGCCGGGCTCCTCGATGAAGCGAGCTGGGCCGATGTTGCCATCGTTTCGAAGGTTCGCTTCAGCGCCGGCGACATCCCGGCCACGATCGATCTCGCACCAGGGCAAAAATGCGCACGGTGCTGGAAAGTCCTCGAAGAAGTCGGAACGGACTCGCGGCACCCGACCCTTTGCCACCGCTGTGTGGACGCAGTCGAATCGGGCCTGGTCTGCCGGGCGGCTGCCGAATGACGCAGCGCCGCGCGCTGTTGATCGGCATCCTCGCCGCGATCACTGTCTTCGCCGCCGATCAGGCCAGCAAGTTCTGGGTGCTGGACAGACTGCTGTTGCCGGCGCGAGGGCATATCGACGTTCTGCCGGTGCTGAGCCTCACCATGGTCTGGAACCGCGGCATCACTTTCGGCCTGCTGAACCATCTCGGCGACTCGGAGCGCCCTCTCCTCGTGGTCGTGGCCCTCGCCATAATCATCGCGCTCGGAGCCTGGATGCGCCGGGCTGAACGCGCCCGGGTCTCGCTCGCCCTTGGCGCCATCGCTGGCGGCGCCATCGGCAATGTCGCCGACAGGCTGCGCTTCGGCGCGGTGGTCGATTTCATCCACGCGCACGCCTTCGGCTGGTCGTGGTACGTCTTCAACGTCGCCGACGCAGCCATCGTCTGCGGCGTCGCACTCCTCGCGCTCGACGGGTTTCTCGCCCCGAAACACCAGCCCGCCGGCACAGCCGGACAACCCTGAGCGACTCCGACCCCGCGCCGTCCGCTGTCGCTATCGATCATGCGTGGAAGATCGGGCGGATGCCGATCGGGCTTGGCGTCTACGGTCGGCGCCGGCTGCCGGGGGATGGTGGAGCCAAGGGGAGTCGAACCCCTGACCTCCTGAATGCCATTCAGGCGCTCTCCCAACTGAGCTATGGCCCCGGTG
>JAJZFF010000551.1 GCA_021805485.1 Pseudomonadota bacterium | reverse complement strand
CGATGGCGCGCACGCCCGAGGTCCCGAGATCGACCCCGACCGCCAGCCGCCCCGCATCCGGCACCTCATCCATTTTGCCGTTCCCTCCGAATCTCTGCCTAATTGTCATTTTGAATATTCAACATTGAATATTTCAGCATTTTTCTCAGGATATATCCGGCATTGCACGCGTATACACAATTTCTTGCTGCGTCGCAGCGACGATTTCCGTTGACAACGTCTGTAAACCGAATATTTCTCCGTGTCGATACAAAATTATTCAGGAGAGGAAGCGCGGTGGCACGGTCCAGCCGACGATTGGGCAACGACGATATGGAACTCGCCACAAGGGTGGCGTGGCTCTACTACGAGTGCTCGATGACCCAGTCGGAAATCGGTGCCGCGCTGGGTATGCCGCAGACGCGCGTCCAGCGATTGATCGCGCGGGCGATGGCGAGCGGCATTGTCCGTATCTCGATCGGCGGTGCGGTTGCGTCCTGTGTGACGCTCGAGCGGCGGCTTACCGAACGCTACGGGCTCGATTTCTGCCGGGTCGTGCCGACGCCGCCCGACCCCGAGGGGCTTTTTTCCGCACTCGGGCGTGCCGGCGCCGACTATCTCGCCGAAGTATTCGAAACCCGCCGCCACACCGTATTCGGTGTTGGCCACGGACGAACGGTTGCCGCGGCGGTCGATCATCTCGAAGCCGTGCCGTTTCCCGAACTGACCGTGGTCTCCGTGCTCGGTGATGTGCCGCGCCGCGTCGGCACCAACCCGTTCGACGTGGTTCATGCCCTTGCACAGAAGACAGGCGCTGCCGCCTATCTGCCGCCCGTTCCGTTCTATGCCAATACGCCTGAGGACCGCGCCGTGCTGTTTCGTCAGCGCGGCGTCGCCGACGCGTTCCGTCTCGCGGCGGATGCGGGGCTGTTTCTGCTGGGCATCGGCGAGGTCAAGCCATCGGCCTTTCTCGGGATGAGCGGCATGGTGCTCGAAGCTGAATTCGCCGCTGCGCGGCGGGATGGCGCCGTGGCCGAACTACTCGGCACCTTTTTCGATGCTGCGGGCCAGCGCGTCGAAACCGAATTGCAGGACCGTGTCATCGCCATCGATCCCGAGGTGATGCGCGGCCGCGAAGTGATCGCGATGGCGGGTGGAACTGCCAAGCGCCGCGCGATCGATGCCGCACTGAAGAGCGGCATCGTTACGGCATTCATTACCGATGAAGAAACTGCCTCGGCGCTTGCCGACGACATATCGTCGCCGGACACCTCCGAGGACCAGACCAGAGAATGGGAGGACCAATGACTGACAAGATCAAGGATCTGGCCGCCGATTTCGTGAACGGCAACATCTCTCGCCGCGATTTCGCGCGGCGTGCGGGCGCGCTCGGCGTCGGTGCCGCTGCCGTGAATTTCGCCCTGGGCGGGGCAGTCACGCAGGCGATGGCCGCGGACTTCAACTGGCAGGCTCACAAGGGCAAGAAGCTGCGCCTGCTTCTCAACAAGCATCCCTATGCCGACGCGATGATCGCCGACCTCGCGCATTTCAAGGCGATGACCGGGATCGATGTGGAGTACGACATCTTTCCGGAAGACGTGTATTTCGACAAGGTGACGGCGGCACTCTCCTCGCATTCGAACCGTTACGACGTGCTGATGACCGGCGCTTACCAGACCTGGCAATATGGCCCGGCGCGATGGCTTGTCGACATGAACGAATACCTCAAGGATTCGTCGAAGACCGCGCCGAATTACGACTTCAACGGCATCATCGAAAATCTCCGCAAGTCCGATGCGTGGTCCGGCAAGCCGGGTGAGGCCCTGGGCAGCAAGAACGCCAAGCAATGGGCGATACCGCTCGGGTTCGAGCTCTACAACATCAGCTACAACAAGCGTATCTTCGACAAGCTCAAGCTGGAGCCGCCGAAGAACCTGCCGGACATGATCGAGATCGGCACGAAGATCACCAAGGATGCCGGCGGCGCCTACGGTGTCTCCGTGCGTGGCAGCCGGTCCTGGGCAACGATCCATCCTGGTTATCTCTCGGCCTACACCAATTACGGCGCGAAGGATTTCGACGTTTCCGCGAAGGGCATGAAATCCGTCGTCAATTCCGCGCAGAGCAAGGAGATGAACAAGCTCTGGGTCGAGATGATCCAGAAATGCGGTCCAAAGAACTGGGCGACCTATACGTGGTACGAAGTCGCGCAGGATCTCGGCGCCGGCCGCTGCGGCATGATCTACGATGCCAATATCATCGGCTTCTTCGAGAACGGTCCCGGCAACAAGGAATCCGGCCATATCGGTTACGCGCCCTTCGTGCCGAATCCGAAGATGGACCACTCCACCTCCAATGTCTGGATATGGTCGCTGGCGATGAGCAGCTTCTCGCACCAGAAGGATGCCGCCTGGTATTTCATCCAGTGGGCGAGCGGCAAGAATTTCGGGATCTTTGGCGGCGTCAAGAAGCAGCTTGTCGATCCCGTGCGTGAAACCACCTGGAAGGATCCCGCCTTCAAGGCGCGGCTCGACAAGAATTATCCAGGCTTCTACAGCGCATTCGAAAAATCGCTGCCCGACGCCAAGATCTACTTCACCCCGCAGCCGCTCTTCTTCAATGTCACCACCGAGTGGGCGGCGGCGCTGCAGCGCATGGTCGCCAAGGAGGTCAGCGTTGATGAGGGCCTCGACAAGCTCGCCGCGCATATCGATCACGAAATGAAGAGCGCCGGAATCTGAAGGCGCCGGCGCGGCATGATCACGGCTCCCGTCGTGCCGCGCCACTCCCTATCCTCCAGCGGAACAGAGCTCGATGTCCGAGACCGTCATTGATGGGCAAACGCATCCTGCCCGCGTCACCCGGCGCGGCACGGTGCTGCCCTATCTGCTCAGCCTGCCGGCGCTGCTCGTCTGCATCGGCATTCTCGTCCCGTTTTTCACGGCGGCGTATTACAGCCTGGAAGCCTATAACATGGCGTTTCCGGCCGGCCGGCATTTCGTGGGGATCGGCAACTACATAGATCTCTTCACAAGTTCCGACTTTCTCCACACGATCGCGGTTTCCATGATCTACATGGGCGCCAGCGTCATTCTCGAACTTCTGCTCGGCCTCGGAATCGCGATGCTGCTGCGCGAGCGCACACGCATCAACAATATCATCTCGGTCGCGCTGCTGCTGCCGCTGATGGTGGCGCCGGTCATCGCCTCGCTGATCTGGAAGTTGATGACCAATCCGAATTTCGGGGTCTATGCCTGGATCGTCAACGGACTTGGGTTCACCGGCTTCCGCTGGGCCTCCGACCCGAGCACGGCCATGTTCAGCGTCGTGCTGATCGACATCTGGGTGAACACCCCGTTCATCATGATCCTGTTGCTCGCCGGGCTGCGTTCGCTGCCGACCCAGCCTTTCGAGGCCGCCCGGCTCGATGGCGTGCCCGCGCGCTTCGTCTTCTTCCGGATCACGCTGCCGATGCTGATGCCCTACATCATCACGGCGACGCTCTTCCGCCTGCTGTCGGCCATCCAGGAATTCTCGATCGTTTACGGCATGACGCAGGGTGGGCCTGGCAATGCGCTGATGGTGTTCCAGGTGCGCGCCTATGTCGATTTCTACCAGAACACGAATGTCGGCCGTTCGGCTGCGATCCTGATGGTGCTGTGGGCCATTACCTTCGTGCTCTCCAAGCTCTTCGTCAATCAATGGCACAAGATGCGGGAAAGGAACCATGCCGGTGCATGACCGCTCCCTGCGGCTGCTTCGTGGCGCCGCTCTCACGCTCATCGTCCTGTTCTTCATGTTTCCGATCTTCTGGATCGCGGTCATGTCGTTGCAGACGAATTCGCAGATTCTCTCGCTGCCGCCGAAGCTGGTCTTCAGCCCGACGCTCTCGAACTACATCGCGCTGATCACCGGCCGGCTCAGCACCTCCGTCGGCCAGTTGAACATCGCCTTCATGCACAACCTGTTCAACTCGTTCCTGCTGTCGTCCTGTTCGGTGGTGCTCGCGCTCATCCTCGGCGTTCCCGCCGCCTATGCCTTCGCGCGCTTCAAGTTCCGCCTCGGGGAGGACATGGCCTTCACGCTGCTCTCGCTGAAATTCGCGCCGCCGCTGCTCGTGCTTCTGCCGCTCTCGCTCGAGTTCCAGCAGATCGGCCTCGACAATACCTATGCCGGGCTGATCTGGATCTACCAGCTCATCACCCTGCCGCTGATCCTCTGGATCGTGCGCGGCTATTTCGAGGATGTCAGTCCGGACATCGAGAATGCCTACCGGGTGGACGGCCATTCCTGGTTCCGAGGCTTCGTGAAGATCGCGATCCCGCTGGCGGGGCCGGGCATCGCGGCGGCGGGCCTGCTCTCCTTCATCTTCGCCTGGAACAACTTCATCTTCGCGCTGGTGCTGGCGTCAGGCTCGAAGCAGCCGGTCACGGTCGGGGCGCTCGCCTTCGTCACCGCGTCGGGCATTCAATACGGTCAGATAGCGGCGGCTGTCGTGCTGTCGATCATTCCGACCTTCGCGATCGCGCTTTACGCGCAGCGCTGGCTGGTCGAGGGGCTGAGCCTCGGGGCGGTGAAGGGATGAGCGCGCTCTCGGTTTCAGGATTGTCGGTCCGGTTCGGCACGCACGAGGTGCTCCGCGATGTCGCGCTCGATGTCGCGCCGTCCGAGCGGGTCGTTCTGTTCGGTCCGTCCGGCGTCGGCAAGACGGTGATGCTCCGCGCGATCGCCGGGCTTGAGCCGAATGCGCGCGGCCGTGTGCTGCTGCAGGGGCGGGATGTTTCCGATGCCGCACCCGAAGCGCGGCATATCGGCGTCGCCTTCCAGAACTTCGCGCTCTATCCGCACATGTCGGCGCGCGAGAACATCGCGAGTCCGCTGCGGGCGCAGAAGCGCGATGCGGCGGAGATCGCGCGCCGCGTCGACGCGGTGGCGGAATTGCTGCGCATCGGCCATGTGCTCGACCATGCGCCGCGCGCGCTTTCCAACGGGCAGAAACAGCGCACGGCGCTGGCCCGCGCGCTGGTCGGCGAGCCGCGGCTGATCCTGTTCGATGATCCGCTCCGCAACGTCGATGCCAAGCTGCGCTACGAGATGCGGATCGAGCTGCCGCGCCTGCTTGCCGCGCGCGAAACGGCTTCGGTTTATGTGACGCAGGATTTCCGCGAGGCGATGGCGATGGGCGAGCGCGTCGCCGTGCTGCTCGATGGCACAATCGTGCAGTGCGCGCCCGCGGCGGAGGTCTATGACAATCCGGCGACGATCGCGGTCGCGCGGCTGTTCGGCGATCCGCCGATGAACCTGATCCCCGCGCGCGGGGTTGCTGCCGGCGGCGGCTGCCGGGTGAACGTCGCGGGTCTCGCTTTCGGTTTTGCCGCGGCATCCCCGGCCGAGCCGGTTTTCGGAGTCCGCCCCGAGGCGGTCACGCTGCACGACGTCGGCAGCCCTGGCCGCGTGCCGGCCCGTGTGCTCGCGGTGACGCCGATGAACGAGCGGCAGATCGTCCTGTTGCGCCTGGCGGACGGCACCGAACTGGTGGCGAGCGAGGCCGCCGCACCCGCCGCGACGGAACTTCATGTCGGCATCGCCCCCGGGGCGGGCACGCTGTTCGACGCGGCGAGCGGCCTCGCGGTCGCGACATCCCCGGTCGCCGAGGAGGTGAGCGCATGAGTCTCGTTCTCGAAAACGTCGACAAGATCTACGGCGAGGGTTCGCGCCATCCCGTCCACGCCGTCCGCACCATGAATCTCGACATCGCGGACGGCGAGATCATCGCGCTGCTCGGCTCATCCGGCTGCGGCAAGACCTCGACGCTGCGTATGGTTGCCGGGTTCGAAACGGTCAGCCACGGCACGATCAATCTGGCCGGCAGGCGGATCGACACGCTGCCCCCCGCCCGCCGCGGCGTGGCCATGGCGTTCGAGGGCTACGCGCTCTATCCGCCGCTGACCATCGCCGAGAATATCGGCTTTGCCCTTCGCGGCGAACGGCGGGACAAGGCGGCGGTGGAACAGGAAGTGCGCGAGGTGGCCGACCTGCTCGAAATCGGCCCGATCCTCGGCCGCAAGCCAAACGGGCTGTCCGGCGGCCAGCAGCAACGCGCTTCGCTTGCCCGGGCGCTGATCCGCCGCGCCGACCTGCACCTGCTCGACGAGCCGATGGGCCAGCTGGAGCCGCAGTTGCGCGCCGTGCTGCGCGGCCGGGTGAAGGCGCGCATCAAGGAGCGCGGCTACACCGCCGTTCTCGTCACCCACGACCAGGGCGAGGCGAACGCGATGGCGGACCGGATCGC
>JAJZFF010000001.1 GCA_021805485.1 Pseudomonadota bacterium | reverse complement strand
CTCGCCGCCGGGCCGGAGTTCGACTATGTCGTGATCCGCATCGCCGATGCCACCGAGCACAGCCTCGCCCGCAAGGGCGAGCGCCTCGTCGTCGCCGCCGAGCTGCTCGACGCCTTCGCCGCCGAAACCGGCATCACCGCGCACGAGGTCGAGCAGACGCTGCGCGGCAAGGATCTCGGCGCCCTCGTCTGCGCCCACCCGCTGCGCGGCCAGGGCTATGACTACGATGTCCCGCTCCTGCTCGGCGATTTCGTCACCACCGAGGCCGGCACCGGCTTCGTCCACATGGCGCCCGCGCATGGCGAGGACGATTTCTTCCTCTGCCGCGCCCACGGCATCGCGGTGCCGGAAACGGTGAACGACGACGGCACCTACGCCGCCGACGTGCCGCTCTTCGCCGGCCTGCACGTCTACAAGGCGGCGGACCCGGTCTGCGCCGCGCTCACCGCGGCCGGCGCCCTGCTCCGGCGCGAGGAATTCCTCCACTCCTATCCGCATTCCTGGCGCTCCAAGGCGCCGCTGATCTATCTCGCCCGGCCCAACTGGTTCATCCGGATGGACGGCGAGGAGGCGATCCGCGCCCACGCGCTGGAGGCGCTCGACCGCACCGCCTTCGTCCCCGACCAGGGCCGCAACCGCATCCGCTCGATGGTCGAGGCGCGGCCGGACTGGTGCATCTCCCGCCAGCGCGCCTGGGGCGTGCCGATCGCGATCTTCGTCCGCCGCGACGACAAGTCGATCCTGACCGATCCGGCGGTCTTCGCCCGCACCCGCGCCCTGTTCGAGGCCGAGGGCGCCGATGCCTGGTATGCCCGCCCCGCCGCCGACTTCCTCGGGCCGGACCACGACCCCGCCGATTTCGAGCAGGTCTTCGACATCGTCGATGTCTGGTTCGAGAGCGGCTCGACCCACGCCTTCGTGCTGGAGGCGCGCGGCATGCCCTGGCCGGCGGATCTCTATCTCGAAGGCTCGGACCAGCATCGCGGCTGGTTCCAGGCCTCGCTGCTGGAGGCGGTCGGCACCCGCGGCACCGCTCCCTTCAAGGCCATCGTGACCGACGGCTTCGTGCTCGACGAGCAAGGCCGCAAGATGTCGAAATCGCTCGGCAACGTCACCGCGCCGCAGCAGGTGATCGACCAGTATGGCGCCGACATCCTGCGCCTGTGGGTGATGAACTCCGACATCCACAACGACCTGCGCATCGGCAAGGACATCCTCAAGCAGCAGGCCGATCTCTACCGCCGCATCCGCAACACGCTGCGCTGGGTCCTCGGCGGACTCGACGGCTTCACCGAGGCCGAGGCGATGCCGGCCGCCGACATGCCCGACCTGGAACGCTACGTGCTGCACCGCCTCTCCCGGCTCGACGCGATGCTGCGCCGCGCGGTCGAGACGCATGACTGGACCGGCGTCTATCCGGCGATCCACCAGTTCTGCAACAACGACCTCTCCGCCTTCTATTTCGACATCCGCAAGGACGCGCTCTATTGCGACGTCCGGCTCGATGCCGAGGGCCGCATGCTGGCACAGGGCGAAACCCGGCGCGCCTGCCGCACCGTGCTCGACATCCTGTTCCGCTGCCTCGCCACCTGGCTCGCCCCCGTCCTGCCCTTCACCGCCGACGAGGCCTGGCGCGCCCGCCATGGCGAGGAGGCCTGCGTGCATCTCGCGCAGTTCCCCGAGCTTCCCGCCGCCTGGCGCGACGACGCGCTGGACGAGGCCTGGACCGGGATCCGCGCGGTGCGCCGCATCGCCAATGCGCGGATCGAGGAGGCCCGCCGCAACGGCGACATCGCCGCCTCGCTGCAGGCGAAGATCGTCCTGACCTTCGCGGTCGATGCGCCGGAAGCCCTGCGCGCGGCGGACTGGGCGGAGATCATGATCACCTCGGCGGCGGAAACCGAGATCGCCGCCGAGCCCGCAGGCGCCGGCGCCAGCGCCCCGCTGCGGGCCGAGCCGGTGGTGGAAATCGCCCCCGGCACGAAATGCGAGCGCTGCTGGAAGGTGCTGCCCGAGGTGGGCGCGAACGCCGCCCATCCCGGCCTCTGCCGCCGCTGCTGCACGTATGTCGAATGACCGGCGCTTCATCTCGCGGTAACGCCCGCCGCCGCACGCTCGGCGCGCTGATGGCGCTGGCGGTGCTGGCCATCGACCAGGCCTCGAAAGCCTGGATCCTCTACGGGCTCGACCTGCCGCGGCGCGGGAGCGTGCCGATCCTGCCGGTGCTGAACTTCACCATGGTCTGGAACCACGGTGTCACCTTCGGCATCCTGGCCGGCGACGATGCCCGGCTGCTGCTGATCGCGGTCGCGGTCGCCGCGATCGTCGCCCTCGCCGTCTGGCTGTGGCGCACGCCGTCGCTGCTCGCGACACTCGGCCTCGGCGCGATCATCGGCGGCGCCGCCGGCAACGTCATCTCGCGAATCGCCTACGGCGCGGTGGTCGATTTCGTCGATGTCCATGTCGGCAACCTGCATTGGTACGTCTTCAACCTCGCCGACGCCGCGATCGATGGCGGCGTCGCGGCGCTGATCCTCGAAAGCCTGTTCCGCCGGGAGCATCCCGGTCACTTGCCGCCTCAGGCGCGCGAGGATAAGGAAGCGCCATGATCCGTTCATCGCGCGCGACTCTTCCGTTCCTGCTGCTCGGCCCGCTGCTGCTGGCCGGGTGCAGCAATCCGTCGAAGACCTTCGGGCTGACCGTCACGCCCCCCAACGCGTTCGATGTCGGCACCGAGGCCCCGCTGTCGATGCCGCCGGATCTCCAGGCCCTGCCTACCCCCGTACCCGGCGAGCCGCGGCCGCAGCAGGTCTCCTCCTCGACCGAGGCGCAAAGCATCCTCTCGCCGCAAAGCTCCCTGCAAAACACCGGCACCACGGTGGGATCGGCGCAGCAGGCGCTGCTCGAACAGGCCGGACCAACCCCGCCGTCCAACATCCGCGCGACGATCAACCATGACGCAGAGCAGGAAAGCCGCAGCCCCGGTTTCGTCGGCTCGCTGATGTCCTTCGGCGGCTCGTCGAAGGGGGCCAAGGTGGTCAACGCGCCGGCCGAGCAGAAGCGCCTGCAGGAAAACGCGGCCCTCGGCGAGCCGGCAACGAAGGGCACGACACCGGCGACCGCGCCCGGCCACGCGCAGAAGGGCGTGTTCGGCCGGTTCCTCGACCTGTTCTGAGCCGGCGCCCGGGCAAGGGGCTGGCGCTCATGGCTGGCCGGCGATGCGCCGGCGGTTGAACCCGGGCCTCCGAAGGACATATCGGCTTTCATGTCGGAATGTATCACCGCGTCCCCGGCCGCCGTCGTGAAGAACGATGCCGCCCCCTCGTCCGCGCTGACCACGCTGTTCGCGGTCGCCACCGGCGCGGTCGTCGCCAACATCTATTACGTCCAGCCGCTGGTCGGCACGATCGCGCCGGATATCGGCCTGCCGGCGCAGGTCGCGAGCCTGCTGGTGACGCTGACGCAGCTCGGCTACGCCGCCGGCCTGCTGCTGCTGGTGCCGCTGGGCGACCTGCTGGAAAACCGCAAGCTGATCGCGCGCATGGTCGGCGCCTCCGCCATCGCCCTCGGCCTCGCCGCCTTCGCCTGGAACGGCACGAGCTTTCTCGCCGCCTCGCTGCTGATCGGCGTCAGCTCCGCGGCGGTGCAGATCATGGTGCCGATGATCGCCTCGCTGACGCCCGATGCGATTCGCGGCCGTGTGGTCGGCAATGTGATGGCCGGGCTGCTGCTCGGCATCCTGCTCGCCCGGCCGATGGCGAGTTTCGTCGCCTGGCTCGCCGGCTGGCGGGCGGTGTTCGGCATTTCGGCGGCGGGCATCGCGCTGCTGGCGGTCCTGCTGCGGCTCAAGCTGCCGCGCGTGACGCCGAAGCTCGATCATCATTATGGCGAGCTGATCGTCTCGATGCTCGGCCTCTACCGCACCGAGCCGACGCTGCGCCGCCGCGCCGCCTACCAGACCTGCGCCTTCGCCGCCTTCACCCTCTACTGGACCGCGGCGCCGCTGCTGCTGCTGCATGAATTCCACTACACCCAGTTCGGCATCGCGATCTTCGCCCTGGTCGGCGCCGCCGGCGCCGCCGCGGCGCCGATCGCCGGGCGGCTGGCCGATGCCGGATACGGCCGCCCCGGCACCGCGACCGCGCTGGCGCTGATCGCCCTGTCCTTCCTGATCTCGGGCTACGGTGCCGCCATCCACAGCGTCGTCCTGCTCGCCGGCGCCGGCGTGCTGCTCGATTTCGGCGTGCAGGCCAACAACCTGTTCGGCCAGCGGGCGATCTACGCCCTCGCCCCCGAGCGGCGGGCCCGGCTGAACGGCGCCTACATGACCGCCTTCTTCCTCGGCGGCGCCGCCGGCTCGGCGGTGGCGAGCGACCTGCTGATCCGCGGCGGCTGGACGCTGGTCGCCATCGTCGGCGGGGTGCTGCCGCTGCTCGCCCTGACCTATTTCGGCATCAACGAAGTGCGGCGGGCGGCGGCGCGGCACCACGGATGAAGGCGGCGCTCTCGTCGAGCGCCGCGCGCCCCTCGGGCAGGATCGCCTGGAAGATCGGCCAGGCATGCGGCACGACGGGCCAGATCCGGAGCAGGCTATCGACGCCGGCGGCCAGCGCCTTCTCGTGCAGCCGCACCGAATCGTCGCGCAGCACCTCCCGCGCGCCGACATGGACCAGCATCGGCGGCAGGCCGGCGAGATCGGCGTAGAGCGGCGAGGCGAACGGATTGTGCGGATCGGTGCCGGCGAGATAGGGGCGCGCCCCCTCGGCGATCCGGCCGCCCTGGATCATCGGGTCGCACCGCCGGTTCTCCACCGCGCTGCGGCCGGTGCCGGCCAGGTCGGTCCAGGGCGAGAACAGCACCAGCCGCGCCGGCATCGGCATGCCCGCCTCTCGAACCCGCAACGCGACGGCGAGCGCGAGGCCGCCGCCCGCCGAATCGCCGGCGATGGCGAGGCCCGCCGCATCGTGCCCCTGCCCGATCAGCCCACGGAAGGCGGCGAAGCCGTCCTCCACCGCGGCGGGAAACGGATGCGCCGGGGCAAGGCGGTAATCGGCGGCGAAAACGCGCAGGCCCCGCCGCGCGAGACCGCCGGTGACCGGGCGGTGCGATTCGGCGGAGCAGACGACATAGCCGCCGCCATGCAGGTAAAGCACGGTCATCGCTGGCGGGGCGCCGAAAGCGGGCTCGACCCATTCGCCCGGCACGCCGCCGATGACCGAGGGGGTGTAACGCACGCCGCGCGGGGTCGGCATCGGCGAGCGGAACGCCTTGCGGAGCGACTCGGCATCGGTCGCGCGGGCGAGCTTGCGCTTGACCTGCACACGCAGGACCGGATTGATCAGATGGGCTGCGAGGCTGGCCATGGGTCTGTGTCGGGCTCCGGGTGCATGGCGGACGAGGTTTCTTGCTGTAAGATGGGGCCATGCCGATCCGCCGCCTAGACCCCACCACGATCAACCGGATTGCCGCCGGCGAGGTGATCGAACGACCCGCCGCCGCGGTCAAGGAACTGGTCGAGAACGCGCTCGATGCCGGAGCACGGCGGATCGGGGTGACGATCGAGGGCGGTGGGATCGGACGGATCGAGGTGACCGATGACGGTCACGGGATTCCCGAGGCCGAACTGAAGCTGGCGATCGAACGGCATGCCACCTCGAAACTGACCGACGAGGCGCTGGTCCGGATTGCCACGCTGGGGTTTCGCGGCGAGGCGTTGCCGTCGATCGGGGCTGCCGGACGACTGACCGTAACATCCCGGCCGGCAGGGCAGGATTCGGCGGCCAGGATCGTGGTCGATGGCGGGGCCGTCCGCGAGGTCGAGCCGGTGGCCGGGCCGGTGGGGACGAGCGTGATCGTCGAGGATCTGTTCCATGCGACGCCGGCGCGGCGGAAATTCCTGCGCAGTGCGGGTTCGGAGGCGGGGGCCTGCGCCGATGCGGTCCGGCACCTGGCGCTGGCGGCGCCGGAGGTGGGGTTTTCGCTGACGATCGACGGGGCGACGAGTTTCGACCTGCCGCCGCAGGACCGGCGGGAGCGGGTGGCGGCGATCTATGGCCGGGGCGATGCGGAGAAACTGCTGGAGATCGAGGCGGTTCGCGAAGAGCTGGTGCTGCGGGGGTTCATCTCGCCGGCGAGCCTGACGCGGGCGGCGGGCCGGCACCAGCACATGGTGGTGAACGGGCGGCCGGTGCGGGACCCGCTGCTGCGGATGGCGCTGCGGCTCGCGTATCGGGAGCGGATTCCGGCGGGGCGGCATCCGCTGGCGGCGCTGTGGCTGGAGA
>JAJZFF010000003.1 GCA_021805485.1 Pseudomonadota bacterium | reverse complement strand
GGCGGGGTGAGCGCGGCTCAGCGTTCGAGCAGGACGCCCTTGCTGGTGCCCTCGACCGCGACCTCGCCCGATTCGAGCAGGGTGAGGGTGCCGGCGCAGATGGCGATGGTGCCGAGGCCGGGCTTGTAGTCCAGCTCGGTGACCTCCCAGCGGATGCGGGCGTGCGCGCCCATCGGCACCGCGCGGCGGAAGCGGAAGCTGAACTCCATGCCGACGGTCGGACCGAGACGGGCGAAATGCGCGGCGGTGAGGCCCATCATCCGCGCCGTGGTCTCGGTGCCGCTGACGATCAGCCCGCCATAGCGCGAGGCTTTCGCCTTCGCCTCGTCGTGATGCATCGGGTTGGTGTCGCCCACCAGCAGGGCAAAAGCCCGGGACGCACTTTCATGAAAAACGTGATCGGTCTCGAAACTGTGGCCGAGCTTCACCAATTCCGCCATGTTTTGGCCTTCCTCGCGTGTTCTTGTCCGCCGCGTCGCACCGTGGCAGTGAAGTTGGACGTCACACCTGCCACAAGGTCCGGAAGGCGTCCATTCGATACCGCGCATCCCGCGCCCTATGATAGTCCGGGAGGTTGTTTTGCCGATCAAACCATTGAAAAAAGCCGTTCTTCCCGTTGCCGGCCTGGGGACGAGATTTCTCCCGGCCACCAAGGCGATTCCCAAGGAGATGTTGCCCGTCGTCGACAAGCCGCTGATCCAGTACGCGATCGACGAGGCGCGGGCGGCCGGGATCGAGCAGTTCTGCATGGTCACCGGGCGCGGCAAGACGGCGCTGATCGACCATTTCGACATCGCCTTCGAGCTGGAGGCGACGCTGGCCGAGCGCGGCAAGCAGGACGCGCTCGACATGCTGCACGAGGAGGTGATGGAGCCGGGCTCGATCGTGACGGTGCGCCAGCAGGTGCCGCTCGGGCTTGGCCACGCGATCTGGTGCGCGCGGGCCTTCATCGGCGACGATCCGTTCGCCATCCTGCTGCCGGACGACCTGGTGCTGAGCCAGACCCCCTGCCTCGGCCAGCTCGCCGACGCCTACCGGGCGACCGGGGGCAATGTCGTCGCCGTCGAGGAGGTGCCGATGGAGCAGGTGCACCGCTACGGCGTGCTCAAGACCGGGGCGACGGAGCGGAATCTCGTGGAGGTGAAGGGGCTGGTCGAGAAGCCGAAACGCGAGGAGGCGCCGTCGAATCTCTCGATCATCGGGCGCTACGTGCTGCTGCCGGAGGTGATCGGCCATCTGGCGCGGATGGAGCGCGGCGCCGGCAACGAGGTGCAGCTGACCGACGCGATGGCGAAGATGATCGGGGCGGCGCCGTTCCACGGGCTGAAATTCGAGGGGCGGCGGTTCGACTGCGGCGACAAGGCGGGCTATCTGGAAGCGCAGATTGCCTTCGGTCTGGTGCGTCCGGACCTGGGGCCGTCGATCCGTCACTTCCTGAAGGCTTATTCCGATGCATGACAAGACCGGTTTCTCGCATCAATTCCCCGCCAGCACGCTGCGCGAATACGATATTCGCGGCATCGTCGGCGAAACGCTGCACGAGACGGACGCCTTCGCGATCGGGCGAACCTTCGGCTCGATGGTCGCGCGCAAGGGCGGCAGCCGGGTGATCGTGGGCCGCGACGGGCGGCTCTCCTCGCCGGCGATGGCGCGGGCGGTGATCGCGGGACTGGTCGCCAGCGGCATGCAGGTGACCGATATCGGCTGCGGGCCGACGCCGATGCTGTATTACGCGGCGACCGTCGCCGAGGCCGATGGCGCGGTGATGGTGACCGGCAGCCACAACCCCTCGAACTACAACGGCTTCAAGATGATGCTCGGGCGCAAGCCGTTCTTCGGCGCGCAGATCCAGGAGCTCGGGCGGCTGGCGGCGGCGGGGAATGTGGAGCCGGAAGGCGAGGGTTCGGTCGAGGAAAAGGATGTCAGCGACGCCTATCTGGCCCGGCTGCTGGAGGACTGGGAAGGCGGCGACCGGATGCTCAACGTGGTGTGGGATACCGGCAATGGCGCCGCCGGCGAGATCGTCGCGCGGCTGGTGCAGGCGCTGCCGGGGCGGCACATGGTGCTGAACGCCGAGATCGACGGGCGGTTCCCGGCGCATCATCCGGACCCGACGGTGCCGAAGAACCTCGAGCAGCTGGTGGCCGCGGTGAAGAAGCAGGGGGCGGATATCGGCATCGCCTTCGACGGCGACGCCGACCGGATCGGCATCGTCGACGATACCGGCGAGATCCTGTTCGGCGACCAGTTCCTCGTGCTGCTGGCGCGCGACGTGCTGGCGGCGCATCCGGGGGCGATGATCATCGCCGATGTGAAGGCGAGCCAGGTGCTGTTCGACCAGATCGCCGCCGCGGGCGGCACGCCGCTGATGTGGAAGACCGGGCATTCGCTGATCAAGTCGAAGATGGCGGAGACCGGCGCGCCGCTGGCGGGCGAGATGTCCGGCCACATTTTCTTCGCCGACAAGTGGTACGGGTTCGACGACGCGATCTATGCCGCGATCCGCGTGCTGAACGCGGTGAACCGGAGCGGCGAGAGCGTTTCCGCCTTCCGCAAGAGCCTGCCGCAGGTGATCAACACGCCGGAGCTGCGCTTCGACTGCGCGGAGGACCGGAAATTCGAGGTGGTGGCCGAGGTGGCCGAGCGGCTGCGGGCGGATGGCGCCACCGTGTCGGAGACCGACGGGGTGCGGGTGACGACCGAGGACGGGTGGTGGCTGCTGCGGGCCTCGAACACCCAGGCCGTGCTGGTGGCGCGGGCGGAGGCGGGGTCGGCCGAGGGGCTGGCGCGGCTGAAGCAGATCCTCGCCTCGCAGCTCGCGGCCTCGGGCCTCGCGCCGGATTTCTCCGGCGCGAATTCCGGGCATTAAGCCACTGAAGTTCAAAGATTGACGATGCGCCCCCGGCCGGAACCGGGGGCGTTTTCGGTTCAGCGCGCGGGCAGCAGGCCGACGAGGCGCTCGGCTTCGGCGACGATCGGCTCGGCGATGGCCGCCGCACGGGCGGCGCCGGCCTGGAGCATGCGGTCGATCTCGGCGGGATCGGCGGCGAGGCGTCTGGTCTCGGCGCCGATCGGGGTGAGTTTCTGCACCGCGAGCTCGGTCAGCCGTTCCTTGAACGGGCCGAAGCCGCTGCCGGCGTGCTGGCGCAGCACCTCCTCGGCGGTGATGCCGGCGAGGGCGGCGTAGATGCCGACGAGGTTGCGGGCCTCGGGGCGGGAATCGAGCTGCGCCGGGCGCTCGGGCAGCGGTTCCGGGTCGGTCCTCGCGCGGCGGATCTTCTGGGCGATGGCGTCGGCATCGTCGGTGAGGTTGATGCGGCTCTGGTCCGAGGTGTCGGATTTCGACATTTTCCTGGTGCCGTCGCGCAGGCTCATGATGCGGGCGCTGCCGCCGATGATGCGCGGGGTGATGGCGGGGAAGAATTCCACCCCGTAATCGTGGTTGAATTTCTGCGCGATGTCGTTGGCGAGTTCGAGATGCTGGCTCTGGTCCTCGCCGACGGGCACCTCGGTCGCGTGATAGGCGAGGATGTCGGCGGCCATCAGGTTGGGATAGACGAACAGGCCGGTGGAGACGGCCTCGCGGTCCTTGCCGGCCTTGTCCTTGAACTGGGTCATGCGGTTGAGCCAGCCGAAGCGGGCGACGCAGTTGAAGATCCAGGCGAGGCGCGCATGGGCGTGCACCGCCGACTGGTGGAACAGGATGCTGCGGGCGGGGTCGATGCCGCAGGCGACGAGCAGGGCGGCGTTCACCCGCGTCTGCTGGCGCAGCGCCTCGGGCTCGACCCAGACGGTGAGCGCGTGCAGGTCGACCAGGCAGTAGATGCCCTCGTTGCCCTCCTGCAGCGCGACCCAGTTCTGGATCGCGCCGAGATAATTGCCGAGATGCGCGATTCCGGTGGGCTGGATGCCCGAAAATATGCGTGCCATGGCCGCTGTATCAGCGCGCTTCGGCGGCCCGGTCAAGCGCCGTTCAGGCGGGTTTGGGGCGGCGCAGGAGCAGGCGCAGCTCGGCCGGGCGGATGGCGCCGAGGAGAATGCCGGCGAGCGCGAAGACGGCGAGGCCGGCGGCGATCAGCAGGGCGAGGCTGGCGACGGGGGCGAGATGCATCAGCGCGGTGCGGCGCAGGGCGAGCAGGGCGAGGGCCATCAGCCCGCTCGCCAGCGCGATGGCGAGGATGCGGCGGGCGAGCGCGCGGTCCGGCGCGAAATCGGCGCGGCGGCGGAGCAGGAGGGCGAGGGCGAGGGCGTTGAACCAGGCGGCGAGGCTGGTCGAGAGCGCGATGCCGACCTGTTGCAGCGGGTGCATCAGGGCGAGGTTGAGGGCGAGGTTGATCGCGACCGCGGCGAGCCCGGTCTTGACCGGGGTGGAGGTGTCGCCGCGGGCGAAGAAGCCGGGGGCGAACAGCTTCACCAGCACGAAGGCGGGCAGGCCGAAGGCATAGACGGCGAGGGCGGCGGCGCTGCGGGCGGCGTCGGCGTCGGAAAAGGCGCCGTGGGCGAAGAGGGTGCGCATCACCGGCAGGCCGATCGCGGCCAGGGCGGCGGCGGCGGGCAGGGTGAGCAGCAGCGAGACGGCGATGGCGCGGTTGAGCGATTCGCGGGCGGCATCGGTCTCGTTGCGGCGGAACTGGCGCGAGAGACTCGGCAGCAGCACGGTGCCGACCGCGGTGCCGATGACGCCGAGGGGGAGCTGGTTCACCCGGTCGGCGTAGTACAGCACCGAGACGGTGCCGGTGGGCAGCAGCGAGGCGATGATGGTGTCGACCGTGAGGTTGAGCTGGGTGACGCCGGCGCCGATCAGCCCGGGGCCGAGGCGGCGCAGCACGGTGCGCGCGCCCGGCGTGAGGCGCGGGACGCGCAGGCGCAGCGGCGAGCCGGCGCGGGCGAGCGCCCAGGCGAGCAGGACGAACTGCACGATCCCCGACAGGGCGACGCCGTAGGCCAGCGCCTCGGGCACGCGCTGGCCGGCGGCGTGCAGGATGAGCAGCGTCGCGATGATGCAGACATTGAACAGGATGGGGGCCGCGGAGGCGGCGGCGAAATGGCCGCGCGCGTTCAGCACGCCGGAGAACAGGGCGCAGAGGCAGATCAGCCAGAGATAGGGGAAGGTGATGCGCGAGAGCCGGACCGCGAGGGCGAATTTCGCCGGATCGGCGCGGAAGCCGGGGGCCAGGACGTCGAGCACCAGGGGCATGAACAGCAGGCCGAGGATGGTGAGGGCCATGAGGAACACCGCCATGATCGCGGTGACCTCCTCGGCGAGGCGGCGGGCCGGGGCCTCGCCCTCCTGCGCGAGGGCGCCGGCATAGGCGGGGATGAAGGCGGCGCTGAACGCGCCCTCGCCGAACAGGCGGCGGAACAGGTTGGGCAGGCGCAGCGCCACGAAGAACGCGTCCGCCGCCGGGCCGGCGCCGAGCAGGGCGGCGATCAGGATGTCGCGCGCGAAGCCGAGCACCCGGCTGCCCATCGTCCAGGCGCCCACGGTCAGCGCGTTGCGCAGCATTCTCGCTCCTCGGCGGTTGGCGCCCGGCCGGATCGGCCGGATCGAGCGGAGAGCATTAGCGGGTGGCGGGGAGGGTTTCCAGCCTTGGGCCGGTGGGGAGGATGAAGCCGTCGGTGGGATAGACCGTGCGGCCGGGTTCGTGATCGGGTGCGTACCAGACGCGCACGGAAGTCCAGTCATTCGCGGGCGAGACGTCGAGCACCGGGGTGGCGCGCTGGATGCGGCCGGGCAGCCAGTTGGCCTGGGTGACGAGGATTTCGCGCGGGCCGAGCACTTGTGTGACGACGGCGACATGGCCCGCGGTCATCGCGCCGTGGCGGCGGAACACCAGCACGGCGCCGGGGACGGGATGGTGGGCGCGGGGGTAGCGCCCGCCGGCCTCGTCCCACCAGCGCCAGGCGTCGCCGGTGAGCTCGATGCCGGAGACGGCGCGGGCATAGGGCACGCAGGTGAGCGTGGTCGGGGTGCCGTATCCGGCGAAGCGCGAACTGGCGCAGGCGGCGAGCAGCAGCGGCGCCGCGAGGGCGGGCAGAGCGAGTCGCATGGGCAGAGAATACCTGCTAGTCAGCCGCCATGGACACGATTTTCCGCGGCGACCTGTCGACCCCGGCGGGGCGGCGCAATGCCTGGATCGACGCGCTGTTCGTCGACCACGCCGTGCTGCGGCTGGGCTGGACCAATTTCGCGCCGGTGAAGCCGGGCACGCTGTATCGCTCGAACCATCCGGTGCCGTTCCAGCTGGCGAAATTCCGCCGCCTTGTCGGGCTCAACACGCTGATCAACCTGCGCGG
>JAJZFF010000249.1 GCA_021805485.1 Pseudomonadota bacterium | reverse complement strand
GGACGAAGATGCCCGGGGTTACGACGCATTGCGGGTCGAGCGCGCCGAGTTCGACGATATGCTGGGCCTGGACGATGGTGAGCTTCGCCGCCATCGCCATCACCGGGTTGAAGTTGCGCCCCGAGAGCCGGTAGGTGAGGTTGCCCCAGCGATCCGCCTCCCAGGCCTCGACCAGCGCCACGTCCCCGGGCAGGGCGTGTTCGAGCACGGTGTTCCGGCCGTTGATCTCGCGCGTTTCCTTGCCGGCGGCGAGCTTGGTGCCGTAGGCGGTGGGGGTGAAGAAGGCAGGAATGCCGGCGCCGGCGGCGCGCATGCGCTCGGCCAGCGTGCCCTGCGGCACCAGCTCCAGCTCCAGCTTGCCGGCGCGGAACATCTCCTCGAACACCACCGAGCCGACGCTGCGCGGATAGGAACAGATGATGCGCCGCACCCGGCCGAGTTCCATCAGCCGCGCCAGCCCGACATGGCCGGTGCCGGCATTATTGGCGACGACGGTGAGGTCCGTCGCGCCCTGCTCGATCAGCCCATCGAGCAGCGCATTGGGCTGGCCGACCGCGCCGAACCCACCCAGCAGGATCGTTGATCCATCGGCGATCCCCGCCATGGCCTCGGCCATGGTGCGCACGGTCTTGTCGATCATCGACGTCCAGCCCCCCTTTCGCGATCGACGAAGGGATTAGCCATGCCGCCGGGCGGCGTCCAGCCGCCGGGCCGCATGGCTGCATCGAGACGGCTACTTCAGCTGGTCCTTCACGGCGTCGATGCCGGCCTGGGCGCAGAGCTCGTCCTGGTCCGACGTGCCACCGGAGACGCCGATGCCGCCGACCTGGATGCCGTCCGCGGTCATGATCGGCAGGCCGCCGGGGAAGGCGGTGACACCGGGCGCGAGCGCGATGCCGGGCACCATCCCGGGCTTGCCCTCCTTGCCGAAGGCGATCTCGGCGAATTGCCGGGTCGAGCGCGGGAACTTGGCCGCCGTCTCGGCCTTGCGGCGGGAGATGTCGCCGCTGCCGAGATAGGCGCCGTCCATGCGCTCGAAATAGATCGGGTTGGCGCCGGTATCGAGCACGGAGATGTTCATCTTCCACCCCGACGCGCGAGCCTTGGCCTCGCAGCCCGCGGCCATCGCCTTCGCCACGTCGAGCGTCAGCACCGGACGGCGCTCGAGGTCGGCCGCGGCCGGCAGCGCGGTCGCGGCGAGCATGAGGCCGGCGAGCGCCGCGCGGCCGGTGAAACTGGTCATGATTTCCTCCCTGAACGTGATCCCTGGGAGGAACAGCCTAGCCGGTTTGGCGCCGCCGCCCAAGCGGACGTTCCAAGCGGGCCCGAGAACGGCGTGCTCTCAGTGGCCGCCGCCGGGCGCCGCGCCGCCCCGGGTCGGGCTGAACAGGAAGGCGAGGGGGACGACGAGAAAGGAAATGATCGCGGTGTAGGCGAACACGTCCATGTAGGCGCCGATGGTGGACTGGGCGTAGAGCGTCTGGTCGATCAGCCCGAGCGCCGTCCTGGTCAGGTTCGCCGGCGCGGTGCCGAGCTGGGTGAGCGCCTGGGTTTTCTGCGCCAGCAGCTGGTTGAACGCCGGATCGAGCGGAGTGAGGTGCGGCACCAGGTGCGCCATGCGGACCTGGGTGCGCTCCGTCACCATCGCGGTCGCCGCGGCGATGCCGATCGAGCCGGCGACGTTGCGGAACATGTTGAACAGCGCGGTGGCGTCGTTGTTCATCTCGCGCGGCAGCGTGGCGAAGGCGATGGTGCCGATCGGCACGAACAGGAACGCCAGGCCCAGCGTCTGCGCCGTGCGCATCATCACCAGCGTGGTGAAATCGATGTCCGGCGTGACGCCGTGCGAATAGACCAGGGCGAGGCCCAGCGTGAAGAAGCCGAAGGCGACGATCCAGCGCGTCTGCACATGCGGCATCAGCGTGACGACGACGGGGATCATCACGATCACCACCATCGCGCCCGGCGACAGCAGCAGGCCGGCGAGCAGCGAGGTGTAGCCGAGCGCGAGCTGCGCCATCTGCGGGATGATCACCGCGCTGGAATAGAGCACAGCGCCGACGCAGAAGATCATCAGGCAGCCGACGGCGAAGTTGCGGTCCTTGAGCAGGCGCAGATTGACCACCGGATGGCGCGCCCGCCACAGCCACAGCACGGCGCCGACGAGCCCCGCCGCGGCCAGGATGGCGAAGGTGACGATGAAGCGCGAGCCGAACCAGTCCTCGTCCTCGCCACGGTCCATCACCACCTGCAGACAGCCGAGGCCGAGCGCGATGAGGCCGAGGCCGATATAGTCGATCGAACCGGAAGCCGCCCCGCGCAGGCGCGTGAGCCACGGCGGATCCTCGACCAGCGCGCTGACCCCGAGGACGGTGACCATGCCGATCGGCACGTTGATCAGGAACACCCAGCGCCAGCTCATGTGGTCGGTGAGCCAGCCGCCGAGCGTGGGCCCCAGCACCGGGGCGACGATGATCGCCATGGCGACCACGCCGAAGGCGCGGCTGCGCTGCTCGGGCGGGAACGTGTCGAGCACGATCGCCTGCTGGGAGGGCTGCAGCCCGCCGCCGAACAGGCCCTGCAGCAGCCGGAAGACGATGAGTTCCGGCAACGAGGTGGCAATGCCGCAGAGCAGCGAGAACAGCGTGAAGGCGCTGATGCAGATGAGGAAGAAGCGCTTGCGCCCGAGCCGGTTGGAGAGCCAGCCCGAGATCGGCAGCACGATGCCGTTGGCCACCAGATAGGAGGTCAGCGTCCAGGTGCTCTGGTCGTTGGAGGAGGACATGCTGCCGGCGATGTAGGGCAGCGACACGTTGACGATGGTGGTGTCCAGCACCTCCATGAAGGTCGCCAGCGTGACGATGAGCGCGATCAGCCACGGGTTCACCCGCGGCCGCCACGCCGCAGCGTCGCTCGCAATCATGTCGGGCGGATCATCATTTCAGCGCCACGGTCGGCACCACGGAGATGCCGAGCGGCAGCGGCAGCTTCGGGTCGAGGCCGCTGTCGATGTCGATCTTCACCGGCACGCGCTGAACGATCTTGACGAAGTTGCCGGTGGCGTTCTCCGGCGGGAAGGCGGTGAACTTCGATCCCGAGCCGAGCTGTACGCTGTCGACATGGCCTTTCAGGTCGAGCTGCGGATAGGCATCGACATGGATCGCCACCGTCTGCCCCGGGCGCATGCGCGCGAGCTGGGATTCCTTGAAGTTCGCCGTCACCCAGACCTGCGGTGTCACCAGCGCCATGATTTGCGTGCCGGCGGCGACGAAATTGCCCTGCTCGACGTTGCGCTTGGTCACCCAGCCATCCTGCGGCGCGGCGACGTTGGTATAGCCGAGATTGATCATCGCCTGCTGCAACTGGGCGCGGGCCTGCGTCACCTGCGCCTCGGCCTGCTTGACCTGCGCCTCGGCGGCGGCGATCTCGGGGTCCACCACGTGCGCCTCGGCCAACTGTGCCTCGGCCTGCGCCACCTGCGCGCTGGCCTGGCGGGCGGCGGCGGTGACCGCATCGATGGTCTCCTGCATCGTCGCCTGCGGATTGATGCGCTTCTGGCGCTTGAGGTCGGCATCCGCCTTCCATTGCGCCGTCTTTGCCACCTCCACCGCCGCCTGCGCCGCGGCGAGGCGGGCGGGATAGGTGATGTGGGCCAGGTCGCGGTTGGTGCGGGCGAGATTGAGCTGCGCCTCGGCCAGCGCGAGTTGGCCCTGCGCCTGGTCGCGCGCCGCCGAGTAGAGCCGCGGGTCGATCTTCACCAGCAGATCGCCCTTGTGGACGAACTGGTTGTCGGTGACCGCCAGGGTCACGACCTCACCGTTGACCTGCGGGGCGATCATCACCGCGCGCCCGTCGGTGTAGGCGTCGTCGGTGCTCTCCTCGTCCTTGGTCAGATACCAGTAGTAGGTGCCGCCCGCGGCCAGCGCGACGACGACGAGCAGCATGATGATGAGACCCACCGGCGCGCGCCCGCGGCGCACGCGGGCCGGCTCGCCGGTGCGCGACACTGGCGCGGCCGGCTCCACGCGTCCGGTCGCATCGATCCCCTCCGCCACGTCCCCGTAATCGGCCATTCCGCCCGTCTCCCTTCCGCCGCACAAATATATAACCGAACCGTTCGGTCAGCAAGCGGGCTTGCTGCAGCGCAACGCAATCGGCGCGGCGCTGGGCGGATGAATCCTAGCCCAGAAGCGCCTGGCTGCGCACCAGCCGCGCGTAGAGCCCGTCCGCGGCGAGCAGGTCGGCGTGACGGCCCTGCTCCACGGCGCGGCCTTCCTCCATCACCACGACGAGATCGGCGTCGCGCACGGTGGCGAGGCGGTGGGCGACGATGATGGTGGTGCGCTCGCGCCGCAGCGTCGCCAGCGCCGCCTGCACCGCTGCCTCGCTCTCCGCATCGAGGGCGCTGGTCGCCTCGTCGAGCAGCAGGATGCGCGGATCGCGCAGCAGCGCGCGGGCGAGCACGACGCGCTGGCGCTGACCGCCGGACAGACGCTGCCCGCCGGGCCCGACGCGCGTCGCGAACCCCTCGGGCAGCGCCGCGATGAAGCCGCCTGCGGCCGCGCGCGCTGCGGCTTCGATCTCGGCCTCGCCGGCGCCGGGCCGGCCGAGGCGGATATTGGCGGCGATGGTGTCGTCGAACAGCAGCGCGTCCTGCCCGACATAGGCGATGGCGTCGCGCAGCGCGGCGAGGCCGAGGTCGCGCACATCCGCCCCGTCCACGGTGACGGCGCCGGCGCTGACATCCTGCAGGCGCGGGATCAGCGCCAGCGCGGTCGATTTGCCGGCACCCGACGGGCCGACCAGCGCCAGCGTCCGCCCCGGCTCGGCGACGAAGCTGAGATCGTGCAACCCGGCGCGGCCGTCGGGGTAGCGAAAGCCCACGGCCCGGAACTCCACCCGGCCGCGGCCGGGCGGCAGCGGGCGCGCGTGCGGGCGGGCGACGATCGCGGGCGGCTCGTCGAGCACGGCGAAGACGCGCGTCAGCCCCGCCAGCCCCTCCTGCAGCGCGGCGTTGAGCGAGCCGAGCGCGCGCAGCGGCCGGGCGGCGATCAGCAGCGCGGCGACGAAGCCGGTGAAATTGCCGAGCGTCGCCCCGCCCATCGCCGCCCGCCAGCCGGCGAAGCCGATCACCGCCGCGACGGCCAGCCCGCCCAGCATCTCCAGCAGCGGGTCAATGGCCGCGCGGCCCCGGCTCATGCGCAGCAGCGCCGCGTAGAGGCCGCCGAAAGCCGCCGCGGCCCGGCGCTGCTCGATCGCCTCCAGCCGGTAGGCGCGCACCGTGCGGGCCTGGGCGAAGCTCTCGGTGAGCAGGCTCGCGGTCTCGCCCATGCGCTCCTGCATCCCGCCCGAGGCGCGGCGGATGCGCCGGCCGATGCGCTCGATGGGCAGCGCCGCGAGCGGGTAGAGCAGGGCGGCGATCAGGCTCAGCACCCAATCCAGATAGAGCATCGAGCCGATCAGCCCGACCACGGTCAGCGCGTCGGCGACGCCGTTCACCGCGCGGGTGAGGGATTCGCGGATGACGACGGCATCGGTGGTGAAGCGCGCGGCGAGCTGCGCCGGCGCCTCGCGCTCGATGCGCGCGAGGTCGGTTGCGGTGAGGTGGGCGAACATGCGCTCCTGCAGCGAGCGGATGACGCCGAGCACGACGCGCTGGACCTCGACATTCTGCGCGTACTGCGCCGCCGCCTTGGCGCCTGTGATGACGACCACGATGGCCGGAATCTGATACAGGATGCGCGGATCCTTGGCCGCGAACAGCGAGAACGCGTGCTCGATCACCACCGGATAGAGCGCGGTGGCGCCGGCCATCAGGCCGGTCAGCGCCAGGATGGCGAGAAGCCGCGCGCGCTGTTCGGAAACGCCGCTGCGCCACAGCCGCGCGAGCAGGGCGCGCGTGCTGGCCTCGGCCGGGGGCGGCGGGAGAGCGGCGTCCATCGTTGGACGCATCTATCAGCCGGCGCGGCTTCGTGCCAGTTCGGCCCGGCAGGCGGCCGCATCGGCGCGGCAGCCGCCCTCCAGCCACCAGGCCCGCACCGAAGCCAGCGCGCGCCCTACCTGCGGCCCCGCCGCGTAGCCGGCCGCCAGGGCGTCGCGCCCGGCGAGCGGAAACACCGGCCGGGGCAGGGCGGCGAGGCGGGCGCGCAGCCCGGCCCAGCCGGCCGGGTCGCCGCCATCCGCCGCCTCCGCGAGCCAGGCGCGGCCGAGCAGAACCGCGTGCGGCTGATCGGCGAGCCGGCGGCGAAGCGTGTCCTCGTCGTCCCCGGGCCGCGGCGGCGGGGGGGTGCGCAAGGCGAGCAGATAGG
>JAJZFF010000457.1 GCA_021805485.1 Pseudomonadota bacterium | reverse complement strand
GGTGACGATCCTGGTCATGCTGCTGATCGCCATCCGCCGCGATCACCGCCTCGTCGCCCTGTCGACCATCGCCGGCCTGCTGCTCTGCTGCATCGCCCTGCCGCTCGCCGCCCCCGCATCCCCGGTCGCCGTGACGCCGCTTTTCATCATCGACGGCGCCGCCCTGTTCTACGCCGGCCTGGTGCTCGTCTCCGCCCTGGTCGTCGCCGCGCTCTCCTGGATCTATCTCGACCGGGTGGGCGAGGGGCCGCGCGAGGAATATTATCTCCTCCTCCTCACCGCGACGCTCGGCGCCGCCATCCTGCCGGCGAGCGTGCATTTCGCCTCGTTCTTCCTCGGCATCGAAACGCTCGGCATCTCGCTGCTGGGGCTGATCGCCTATGCCGGCCCGCGCGGCAGCGCGGCCGAGGCGGGGACGAAATATCTCATCCTCAGCGGCGCCGCCTCCGCCTTCCTGCTGTTCGGCATGGCGCTGATCTATGCCGCCTTCGGCTCGATGTCCTTCGCCCGCATCGGCGCGCTCGCCCACGAAGCCGGCCCGGCCGATCTCTACCGCCTCGCCGGCATCGCGCTCATTCTCGCCGGCGTCGGCTTCAAGCTCTCGCTGGTCCCGTTCCACATGTGGACGCCCGATGTGTATGAGGGCGCGCCCGCGCCGGTCACCGCCTTCATCGCCGTGGTCTCGAAAATCGCCGTCTTCGCCGTGATCCTGCGCTTCTTCGCCCTGGCCGGCGCCCATGCCGATGCCTCGCTCCGCGCCGGCATCGCCGCGGTCGCGATCCTGTCCATGCTCGCCGGCAACCTGCTCGCCCTGCTGCAGACCAACGTGAAGCGCCTGCTCGCCTATTCGTCCATCGCCCATCTGGGCTACCTGCTCGTCGCCTTCCTTGCCGCCCCGGCACTCGGCGTCGATGCCGCGGCCTACTACCTCGCGGCCTACGCGGTCACCAGCCTCGGCGCCTTCGGCATCGTCGCCCTGCTCAGCGCGCCCGGCGCGGGGCGCGACGCCGACCGGATCGAGGATTACCGCGGCCTGTTCCGCACCCGCCCGTTCCTCGCCGCGAGCCTCGCGCTGATGCTGCTCTCCCTTGCCGGCATGCCGCCGACGATGGGCTTCATCGCCAAGTTCTACCTCGTCGTCGCCGGCGTCGGCACCGCGCTGTTCTGGCCGGTCGCGGCGCTCCTGCTCGGCAGCGTGATCGGCCTCTACTACTATCTGCGCATCCTCGTCGCGATGGCGCTGCCCGTCCCCGCCGATGCGGCGGCGGAACCTCCGCAAGCCGTGCCCCCGCTCGGCAACGCGGTGATCGGCGCGCTGCTGGTCCTGCTGGTGGTGCTCGGCGCCTACCCGGCACCCGCCCTCGCGCTGATCCGCATGACCATCGGCCACGGCTGACCGAAGTCACCGCCCGCCATCATGGCATCCCGCCCGACCGCTGCGCATTGTGCATGGCTCGCCGCGCGGCCCGGGCCTCAACATGCTGGCATCGGGACGGCGGAAGAGTCATACTCCCGATAACGTTTGAGTGATGGCCCGCGCATGGCGCGCCATAGTCGGATGCACCGCCCGCACGGGCCGGCACACCAGCCCGCAAAGCGGCGTCCAGCATCCGCCTGTGCCGGATCTCCATGCAGGCGGGCGTTTCGGTCCTGTCCTTCACGGAACGCGGAGAATAGTCATGACAACGATACGCCAGGTGCTCGACCAGAAGGGATGGGGCGCCATCGTCCTCAGCGGACATCATCACATTCCGCAGGCCGCGCGGTTTCTCACCGCCAAGCGCATCGGCGCCGCCCCGGTGGTCGACGACCGCGGCGCCCTGGTCGGCATGCTGTCTGAGCGCGACATCATGCGCTTCGTCGGCGAATTCGATGGCGACATCAGGGACCGCACGGCCGCCGACCTGATGACGACGCTGGTCGCCTCCTGCACGCCGGAGGCGACGATCCTGGACGCGATGCTGATGATGACCACCAATCGCTGCCGCCATCTTCCCGTCTTCGAAGACGGCGCGCTCGCCGGCGTCGTCAGCATCGGCGATCTCGTGAAAGCCCGGCTTGAGGAAGCCGAGTTCGAGGTCGACTCGCTGCGCGCCTACATCGTCTCCTGACGCATCCCGCCCCCCGGCGTCACGGGCTCGCCGGCAATCCCCGCGCGAGCAGCCCGCTCATGCCGTCCTCATCGACCGGCTGGCCGAAATAGAAGCCCTGCACGGAGGCCGCGCCAAGCCGGCGCACATGGTTGAGCTGGACCAGGGTTTCAACGCCCTCCACGGTGATCGGCATCCTGATGGCCGAGGCCATGCCGACGATCGCGTTCAGGATCGGCGTCTCGTCCGTCTCCGCGCAGATCCGGCTGAGGAAGGACTGGTCGATCTTCATGCCGTCGAACCGGAACGCGTCGAGCTGCGCGAGGGATGAATAGCCGGTGCCGAAATCGTCGAGCACGAGGCGCACGCCGAGGTCCCGCAGCCGGTGCAGCGTCGCCAGGTAATGGCGGTTGCGCGAGACGAGCACGGTTTCGGTGATCTCGAGGTGCAGCCGGCGCGGGGCGAGCCCGGTCGCCGCGAGCACATCGCGCACCAGCGCCGGCAGGTCGGCCAACTCGATCTGCCGCGGCGAGACATTGACGGACAGGCCGACGGTTTCGGGCCACCGGCACGCGGCGTCGCAGGCCCGCCGCAGCACCCAGGCGCCGATCGGCCCGATCAGGCCGGACTCCTCGGCCAGCGGGATGAACTCGGCCGGCGGAATGCGGCCCTGCTCCGGGTGGTTCCAGCGCAGCAGCGCTTCCGCGGCGGCGATCGTGCCGTCCGCGGTGCGGACGATCGGCTGGAACGCCAGTTCGAGCTCGCCGCGCCCGAGCGCATCCGCAAGGTCGCGCTTGAGCTGACGCTTGCGCAGGCTCTCCTGTTCCATCGCCGGCGTGAACACCCGGAAACTCCCCGGCGTCTCATTCCGCGTTTCATACAGCGCGAGATCGGCATGCCGGCACAGCCGCGCGGCATCCCGGTCATCGAGCGAGGCGATCGCGAGGCCGATCGACAGGCTGATCCGCAGCGACAGGTCGCCAAGCTCGAACCGCTCATCCATCACGCCGACGATCCGCCGCGCGAGCGTCGTCGCATCCCCCGTCCGGCGCATGCCGTTCAGCAGGATCATGAATTCATCGCCCCCGGTCCGCGCCAGGATGTCCCTCGGCCGCAGGCACGATTTCAGCCGGCGGGCCACGGTCTTCAGCACCTCGTCGCCGACGCCGTGGCCGAATGAATCGTTGATCTCGGTGAAGTAGTTCACGTCGGCGCAGATCAGCGCCATCGCGTGGCCCCTGGCCTGTGCGGTCAGCGCCGCCTCGAGCCGGGTGAAAAATCCCCTTCGGTTGAACTCGCCGGTGAGCGAGTCGGTTTCCGCCGCCTGGATAAGACGGTCCTGGGTCAGCTTCCGCTCGGTAACGTCGCGGACGAACAGCGAGATGTCATCCTCGCCCGGATAGAGATCGGCCTCCAGCCAGCGCCCGGTCGGCGCCCAGGACAGCTCGAGCCGCACCGGCGCGCCGGTCGCCGCCGCACGCTCCGCGCCGGCCGCCAGCCGGTGGCCCGCGGCGCCGGGGAACAGGTCGGCGAGCCGGTGCCCGACAATCTCCTGCCCGAACGCGGCGAACCGCGCCGCCCGCGCATTGGCGAAACGGGCCCGCCCCGCATGGTCGAACACGATCACCGCGTCCCGCGTCGCCTCCAGCACGCGGAAGGCCAGCGCTTCCGACGAGCGCAGCGCCGCCTGCATCCGCCGGTACGCCGTCACGTCCTGGGTCACGCCCCTGAGCCGCCTCGTCCTGCCGCCCACCTCGCCGATCGGCTCCGCGTAGGACACCACATCCAGCGTCCGCCCGTCGAACGTGGTGAACCGGTGCTGCACGCTCACCGGCTCACCGGTCCTCATTCCGGCGACAAACCGCCGCAGCAGCAGCCGGCGATCGGCCGGCGGAAACAGGGCCCGCAACTCGTCGAGCGTCACCGGCCCGTCGCGCGCCGTGCCGCCCGCCAGCAGCCAGGCCTCGGGCGAGAAGCGGATCTCGCCGGCCGCAAGGTCCCATTGCCAGCTGCCGATCTGCGCGAGCCGGTGGGCGGCCGCCTGCTCGCGCGTGCGTTCGGCGAGCTGTTCGGCGCGGAAGCCGGCCTCGGCCTTCTCCCGCGCCAGTTCCGCGGCCAGATTGCGCAGCCGGGTGATATCCGTCGTCGTGCCGACCATGCGCACGGGGCGGCCCGCCGCGTTGCGGGCAACGACCATGCCCCGGCTGAGAACCCATTTGTAGGATCCATCGGCGCAGCGCAGCCGATGCTCGACCTCATAGCGCGCGGTCTTCCGGTCAAAATGGTCCTGCATCGTCTGCCGGACATAGGCGAGGTCATCGGGATGGACGCGGGCATAGGCCGCCTCGATATGCGAGAGCGCCGGCATGTCGGCAAAGCCCAGGATCCGCCACCAGCCCCGCGAATACCGGATCTCCCCGGTGACGACGTCGCGGTCCCAGATGCCCGTTCCGCTCTCCTCCACCGCGAGATTGACGACGTCGGTGAAATCGTCGGGCTTGCTGCCGGCCAGTGTCATCCGGGCAAAACCCCGGCTTGGGCGGCCTTGGCCCCGATGCCCGGCCGGCGGTATCTCATCGCTGACTCACCGTTATCTGACCTGACCAAAGCCGGCATCGGCATATCGTTCGAACCGGACGGTGCGGAAGACCGGATCTGGCCATGCCGGCTTCATGGCGGCGAGATCCTGGCGTCTCTATTCAACAGACTCATATCTGAACAAAAACAGCAAGCATAAACAAGCCTAATCATGCGCCGGCATTCCAGAATTTGTTGAACCAATCTGTTCCATCACGGCGGAGGTATCTTGTTTACGCGGCGTAATAGCCCAATGGCACCAAAATGGTCTCATTATTTTTTACAAAAATCAATTGGCGGGGCAATACCTGAAAATCAAAATCCCCGCACCGCTCCGCCTTCAAGAAGATCCCGGTCCGGTCGGCACCATGTTGAAATCGGGACCACATCGGCGCGCCGAGCGCTGCTTGCGCCGCATCGATTCGAACGCCTGACCTTAATCGAAAATTAACAGGCGAATGTTACATCTTTCCGTATCGGGAAAATCCACGAGGCGCGGTTGCACTGGCGAATGACCTGCATCGGACCAACGCAAACCGCGGCGCGCACCTGCCATGCCGCAGGGTGCCGCCTGCCTTTCCCAGGCGTGACTCCCGCGCCGATTCACAAAAGCCGATTGTTCCGGAGGTAGTGTGACAGCAGACAACGCCGCTTTGGTGGCATGGACGGCGCGCGCAGCGCAGGCAACACGGGCGCTGCTGCCGAAGGGCGGCGACCTCGCCTGGCTCTTGCGCCAGAGCATGCATACGCATTTCCAGCGCCTCGCGGTGCTGCCGGTCTTCGGCCTCTCGCGCGGGCCGGTCCGCGTGCTCGATGTCGGCGCCGGCACCGGCGCCCTGTGCCTCGACCTTGCCTGGATGTGCGGTCCCGAAGCCCGGATCACCGCGGTCGACAACGACGCGCATGGCCTCTCGCTGCTGCGGGAACTGGCCGCCGCGCTGCACCTCGCGGTCGATGCCCGGCCGGGCGACGCCTATGCGCTGCCGGTCGACTCCGCCAGCCAGGACCTCACGCTGAGCCGCTTCCTGTTCCAGCATCTGGAACGGCCGGAGGCCGCGCTCGCCGAAATGGTGCGCGTCACCGCTCCCGGCGGCCGCGTCGCGGTCATGGAGGTCGATGACGGCGCCTGGTTCTCCTACCCCGACGAACCTCCGCCCCTGGAGCGGCTGAACGGCGCGGTCCGGCAGTTGCAGGCCTCGGTCGGCGCCGGGCGCCAGGTCGGCCGGCGCCTCTACCGGATGTTCCGCGCCGCCGGGCTCGCCGACCTGCAGGTGCTGGCCGTGCCGCGCGTGCGCCTCGGCCTCACCTACGGCCGCGATTCGGAGCTCGAAACGCACCAGAAGGATTTCTACCTCAACCAGCGCGACCGCCTGATCGGCGCCGGGCTGATGACAGCGGACGAATTCGACGAGGCGATGCACGCGCTCGATGCCAGCTTCGCCGCCGACGATTTCGGCTTCGCCTGCGAATTCGTGGCGATCGGGCGGGTGCCCGGACCCGGCGCGCCTCGCTGATCCGCGCCCTCAGCCGCCCGCCGGCGCGATGCCGGCGGACCTGATCCGGTCGGAGGCCGAGAGCAGCGCCTCGGCCAGCGCCGCCGCCGGGTGCCGTCCCTCCGGGCCGATCACCACGAACTCGGTGAGCCCCAAAG
>JAJZFF010000349.1 GCA_021805485.1 Pseudomonadota bacterium | reverse complement strand
GCTTTATCGTGCCGGAAACGCGGGGACGGTTTGATTGACGGTAACTGCTTCCGTAATGGGTCGTTGGGGGTCAAGTCCCCCCCCCGAAGGACGTTCACCAGCAGTTACCCGGCTTCATCGGAATCCGCGTCCCGGCGCGGTTCACTCAGGTCGCCGCAGCATGACACCCCCGAAATCCTGATGCTTCCCATCAGGAAGCTACGGGATTCACGCATTTGACTGAGCTGCAATGATGAAGCCTGTGGCCATGGAAGCGAAGCGTGCCCACCCTGCGCGCATGGTTTTCGGTCCAGCCCGGACGGCGGCACGTTCTATTTCACCGATACCTGGTCGGGTGAAATCTCCGCCTATGATTACGATCAACGCACCGGCACGGTCGCCAACAAGCGCACCTTCTGCACGCGCCCGAAGACCGATGGCGGCGGCTTCGACGGGGCGACGGTGGATGCGGAAGGCTGTGTATGGAGCGCGCATGTCTATGTCGGCCAACTGGTGCGCTATCGGCCTGATGGCAGTGTGGACCGCGTGATCGAGATGCCGGTGAGGAAAGTGACCAGCGTGATGTTCGGCGGTCCTGACCTGGATGTGCTGTTTGTTACCTCGATGGCCAAGCCGCCACTGCCGCGCTTCCCCGGCGACGGCGTGCTGCGCGGCTCGCTGTTTGCGATCCACGGTCTCGGTGTCCGGGGCATGCCGGAAGCCCGCTTCGCCGGCTGAGGGCACCACGGGGGGCTTGGCGGCCGGCTTGCCGCCATCCCCGCCGCCGCTGACGGGCGTGTCGTTCGTAACTGGCCTGGGTTCTTGAATTTCGTCTGCGGTATTCTGGTGAGGTCGATGGCGCAAGCATCCGACGATCGCGTTGTGGCGAGAGAAATCACGGGGCATGGCCGGGCGACTCGCGACGGTACTGTCGGCTTGACGCTGTTGCGCTTGATGGAAAAATGATAGACGTGTCTGGCGTTGTGTGCGCGCCCGTCAAACATGCGCGTCCGCGGCGATCACGAAACAAGTCAGGAGAAACGACAGATGGCACGTGCCACGACACCACGAAGCGCCGCGCCGGGTGGCAAGGGCGCTGGCGCCCGGAAGGGAGCGGCCGTGAAGCCCGCGCGAGGCGCTGCGAAGGCGGTGAAGGCCTCGGCACCGAAGCCGGCGCCGAAAGCCGCGGCCAAGCCGGCTCGCGCCAGCACCGGCGCCAGCGCCGGCGCGGGGCGTGAGCAGCTCGCCGGGCGCATCGACCAGCTCGAACGCAACATCGCCTCGCTGCGCACCCGCCATGCCGAGCTGAAGCGCGCGCTGGCTGATCTCGCGGCCCGCATCGAGACACACCAGGCCGCCCCGGCCAAGCCTGCCCGCCGCCGCCGCGAACCTCAGGCAATCCCGGTCGAGGCCCCGCCGGCTATGGAGGAAACGCCCGATCAGCCCGAATAGGCGCCCGCCGGCGCCTCCCTTCGCGGGCGCGGGTGATCTCGCGCTCTCGGAACCGCTGCCGGGCGAAGACGAGCGCCGGCGGGTGATCGCGCGTCTGGAGGCTGCCTTCGCCGAGGATCAACCCTCCTTGCTCGACGAGGCGGAGGCGGCGCTGCGTGCGCTGCCGACCGACCCGGAGGTGCTGCTGCTGGCCGCCCTGGCGGCGCTCGTCGTCCGGCGGCCGGAGCGGGCGCAGGCGTTTCTCAAGCGCTTCGCCAAGCGTTTCGTTGCGGGCAAGCCGGTCACCCTGCTCGGCGCCCTGGCGCTTGCACAGCAAGGACAGATCGCCCGCGCCTGGCACCTGCTGGAGAGCGAAGGCCTGACCGATGACGCCGCCGCCGCGCGCTGGTTCATCGGCGCGCCCGTCATGCTTGGCTGGCTCGCCGGGGCTTTGCGCGACATCCGGAGCCGGCGCCCGCGCGCCCAGGGGGCGCCCCGCGCCGCTTCTTTCGCTCGGCCACGCCCGCCCCCGAAAGCGCCGCCGCCAGCGCGGGTATCCAAGCCACTTCCCGCGCCGCCGCCGGCACCGGAGCGCGCCGATCTTCCGCGCCTGGTGGTGCCGCTGGACATCGCCTTCGAGATGGCCGATCTCCCCTCCCTGGCCATCCCGCCCGCAACCGGGGACGAGGCGCGGGCGTGGTTTCGCCTGCGCGCCGAGCTCAACCGGCTCAGCCTGTTCGAGGGTTTCGACGAGCTGCTCTCCTTGCCGGCGCTGCGCGATGTCGAGGCGCACTGGTATCAGATCGAGACCGTGCGCAAGGTGCTCAAGCAGTATCGCGGCCGGGTGCTGCTCGCCGATGAGGTCGGGCTCGGCAAGACCATCGAGGCCGGCATGATCGTCAAGGAATACGCGCTCCGCGGCATGGCCGAGCGCCTCCTCATCCTCACCCCGGCGGCGCTGGTCGGGCAATGGCGGGACGAGATGGCGGCCAAGTTCGGCCTCGATTGCGCGACCAGCCATGATCCGCTGCTGCGTGCCGATCCGGCGCGGTTCTGGGGGCAGCCACGGGTAATCGCCTCGATCGCCACGGCGCGGCGCAAGGAGCACGCCGCGATCCTGGCGGCGCTGAGCTATGACGTGGTGGTGGTCGATGAGGCGCATCACCTGCGCGATCAGGCGAGCGCCAGTTATCGGCTGGTCGATGCCTTGCGCAAGCGCTTTCTGCTGCTGCTATCGGCAACCCCGGTGCAAAACAGCCTGCTCGAACTCTACAATCTGCTGACGCTGCTCAAGCCCGGCATTTTCAAGACGGCGAAGGAGTTCCGCGCCCTCTACATGGTTCCCGGCAAGCCGCGCGAGCCGACCAACCGGGCGCGGCTGCGCGATCTCATGCGCGGCGTGATGGTGCGCAACACAAGGGCGCTGGTGGCATTGCGCCTGCCGCGCCGGCACGCGACGACGCTGCGCGTCACCCCGGGCACCGCCGAGGCCGAGAGCTATCGCGCGCTCACCGCGCTCGCCCGCGAGGCCACGGCGGCGGGACAGCCGCGGCTCGCGGCGCAGCATCTTCTCGCCGCCGCCGGCTCCTCGCCGTCCGCGGCGGCGGCGGCGCTGGCGCGCTTTGCTGCCCGCCATGCCGGGGATCATCGCTGGCGCGCGCTCGGCGAGCGGTTTAGCGCGATCGGCGACGGCGCCAAGGAGGCGGCGCTGTTTCGCCTGCTCGGCCAGAACCCGGCGGAAAAGAAGATGGTGTTCGTGCATCATCGCGACACGCTCGGCCATCTCGCCAAACGCTTCGCCGACGCCGGGCTGCGCTTCGCGCGCTTCGATGGCAGCCTCTCGGGGCCGGAAAAGGACCGGGCGGTGGCGGCGTTCCGCGAGGCGGCGCCGTTGCTTCTGTGCAGCGAATCGGGCGGCGAGGGACGCAATCTGCAATTCTGCAACACGCTGATCAATTTCGACATTCCCTGGAACCCGATGGCGATCGAGCAGCGCATCGGGCGCATCGACCGCATCGGCCAGACGCGCGAGGTGTTCATCTTCAACCTCGCCACCGCCGACACCATCGAGGACGCGGTGCTGCGCATTCTCGACGAAAAGATCAACATGTTCGAGCTGGTGGTGGGCGAGGTCGGGGCGATCCTCGGCGAGCGCGAGGAGCAGGAGGAGTTTTCGGCGCAAATTCTCGCCGCCTGGCTGCGGGCCAACGAGGGCGAGCGCGCCGCCGCCTTTGCCGCGATCGAGGATCAATTGCTCGCCGCGCGGCGGAGCTACGACAAGGTCAAGGCGCTGGACGCGGCGCTGTTCGGCGATGATCTCGATGCCGCCTGACGCCGCCCCGCCCGAGAATGACCGGCTGCGAACGTTTACCGGCGCGGTTCTGACCCAGGCCGGCGCGCTGGTCGAGGCGGTGGCGCCGGATCTGATCGAAGTGCTCGCGCCGGCGCCGGTGCGAGACGCGCTCGCGCTACCGGAACTCGCGCGGCTCGGCTTCAGCGCGGCGCCGCCGCCGGGAGCGCTGCGTGTCGGGATCGAGAGCGACTGGCTCGATCGCTTCGCCCGCCTGCTCGATCAGCGCGGCCGCACGCTCCGCCTTGTGCTTTGTCCGGAACTCCGCCCGCCGGCCGAGCCCGAGCGCGTGCTCGGCCACGAACTCGCGCTTGACAACGCCACCCACCGCCTGCTCGGCGTGGCGCCGGCCTGGACGCGCTATCTTCTGTTCGTCTGCCGCTACGCCGCGGTTTCGGAGGAAAAGCGCGAGGGCCTGGTTTCGCTCGGCCTCAATCTCGCGACCGGCGCCCTGCCGGACGCGATCCTCGCCGGCGTCATGCCGTGGCTGGACGGCGCCGAGGACGACGCCCCGATGCCATCGGCGGAGGTTTTGCCGGCGGCCTGGGAAGCGTCGCGGATGCAGGATAGTCTTGCCCGCGCCATCACGCCGCGGCTCGAGGTGGCGCTGGCGCCCTTCCTCAAAACCCTCCGCCGCCGTCTCGAGCGCGACCAGGAGCGGCTCCACGACTATCACAACGATCTGCATCGCGAGGCGCTGCGCCGCGAGGCCCAGCTCGCTCCCGATGATCCGGCGCGGCACCGGGAAGGGCTGCGGCGGATGGCGATCGCCGAGGAATATCGCGCCAAACGCGACGACCTTGCCCGCCAGTACGCGCTCCGGGTCAGCGTCTCCTGGGTGCAGACGCTGGAGCTGGTGATGCCGGTCGCGCGGTTTACCGTGCAACTCCGCCGCCGCAAGGCGGAGCGCGAATTCATCCTCGACTGGAACCCGCTCGCGCGACGGCTGGAGACCCCGCCTTGCGCCGCCAGCCTGTCCACCGAACGGCCGCGCCTAGTCTGCGACGAGGCCCTCCATCTCCTCACCCAAACCGGGCTCGCGCCCTGCCCGGCATGCGGCAAGCCGTTCTGCCGCGCCTGCCACCCCGCGCATTGCCCGAAATGCCACCACCCCGCCGCCACGCCGCTATTCGCGGAGGCATCAAGCGTCAGCGCACGGCCTTGAGGCAAAAGCATCCCCGCGTGGGTGATCACGATACGGACGGATGCCACGGAGTTCGTCACGTGGCGTTCAGGCCGGATTGGGGGATCCTCTGGGTCGAAATCCGCCGGGAAGGCGAGGTTCTATGATCGGCGGTTCAGCGCGCTGTTCCTGCGCTGGCCGTTCCTGCGTTTGCGCCGGATGGTGGGCTACCCGGCGCCTGCGTGCTTTGCGGTTTGGCGAGCACGGGCGGGCCGTTTCCGATAGAGAACCACCTTGTTCGCAAGGGGACGCTGTGCTTCCTTGCCGGTGATCCTCATCCTCGCTGGAGATCTCCCATGGCTCTGAAGACAGCGCCGGCCAAGGCCGGATCCAAGAACCCTCCGCCCGTCAAGGCCGCGGCGCCCAAAGCCGCGCCGACACCGGCCAAGGCGGCACCGGTCGTTACCGCGAAACACCTCGCCGCCGGTCTCGCCGATCAGCAAAATCTTGCCCAGAAGCAGGCCGATCTCCTGGTTACCAGCCTGGTGGATCTCATGGTCGGCCATCTCAAGCGGGGCGATCGCCTGAGGATCGGCGGTCTCGGCATCCTTGAGGTCAAAAGCCGTCCGGCGCGCATGGGACGCAATCCGGCGACCGGGGAGGCGATCCAGATCAAAGCCGGCAGGAAAATCGCCTTCCGCGCCGCGAAGGAACTGCGGGACGCGATCTGACGGAAGCCGGACGGGCCCGCCGTGCTCCTCGGCGGCCCTGGGTTCCGATCCGTTGACCGCGGCGGTTACAGCAAACCGAATGGACGGTAGCGGTTTTTCCCTTTCGCGACTGAGCTTGCGTCTGACCCCGCACGGGCGGCTGGTCGCCGAGGAGGATGGGCGGGCGCCAGCGTTTGAGGCGGCTCTGGCGGAGCGGCTGAGCACCGCGTTCGCGCGGGGCAGCGGGCCGGGGTTGTTGCGGCTGGGCGCGGCGGAGGTGGGGCGGGCCGTGCCGCCGCTATTCGGCTGGTGGCGCGGTTTCGCCACGCGCTACATCACGGCACTCCGCTTGCGCACCGCCGGCCTTGACGAGCCGGAAGCGGCGGAACCGCGCCTTGCGGAGGTGCCGCCGCCGGACGCGGGCGAGCTTGCAACCCTCGTGCTCTCGGCTCCGCTGATGGTGGGGGCGGAGTATCTGACGCCGGATATCCTGCGCGCGCTTTGGCTGGAAATCGGCGCGGCGCTGGCGGGATCGCTGGCGGCGGCGAAGGCCGATCTGGCGTCTTTCCTGAAAGCGCTCAACCCGGCCTGGAACCTGCTCGGGCGGGTGCATTTCAATCTCGCCGAAAATCGCCGGGATACCGAGGCGCCGTTCGCCTTCATGGCGACCTACACGGCCAGGCTCTCGGCGCAGGGAAAAGCGCAGCACCTGCCGCTCGGTCAGGCCCTGCGCGACT
>JAJZFF010000253.1 GCA_021805485.1 Pseudomonadota bacterium | reverse complement strand
CACGCCCTCAGGGCCATGGACCGACATGTCACCGAAAAGCGACCGCTTCCAGCCGCCGAAGCTGTGGAACGCCATCGGTACGGGAATGGGCACGTTGATGCCGACCATGCCGACCTGGATGTGGCTCGCGAATTCACGCGCCGCGTCACCATCGCGGGTGAAGAGCGCAACGCCATTGCCGTATTCATGCGCGTTGATGAGCGCGGTCGCCGTGGCGAAATCCGGCACGCGGACGACGGCCAGGACCGGACCGAAAATCTCCTCGCGATAGATGCGCATCTCTGGCCGGACATCATCGAACAGGCAACCGCCGATGAAGAACCCGTCGTCGTAGCCTTGCAGCTTCAAGCCGCGGCCGTCGACCAGTAGCCGTGCGCCCTCACGGACACCCTCGTCGACGTAAGCGCGTACCTTCTCCAGATGTTGGCGGGTGACCAGCGGCCCCATTTCGGCCTCGGGGTCCGTTCCCGGGCCGACCTTGAGCGCCCGCACCCGCGGGACCAGGCGCTCCACCAGCGCGTCGCCTGCCTTGCCTACCGCCATCGCCACCGAGACCGCCATGCAGCGCTCGCCGGCAGATCCGTAAGCGGCGCCCATCAGTGCGTCGACCGCCTGCTCCATGTCGGCGTCGGGCATTACCACCAGGTGATTTTTTGCTCCGCCCAGCGCCTGCACGCGCTTCCCTCCCGAGGCGGCCTGCGCGTAGACATATTCGGCGATCGGTGTCGAGCCGACGAAGCTGACGGCGGCGATGCCCGGATGGCGCAGAATCGCGTCCACCATCTCCTTGTCGCCGTGGACGACGTTGAAGACACCATCCGGCAGACCCGCTTCCTTGAGCAGCGCGGCGAGTTGCAGTGATGCTGATGGATCGCGCTCGGAGGGCTTGAGGATGAAGCAGTTGCCGGCGGCGATCGCCACCGGGAACATCCACATCGGCACCATCGCCGGGAAATTGAACGGCGTGATGCCGGCGCAGACACCGAGCGGCTGGCGCACGGACCAGCTGTCGATGCCGCGCCCGACCTGCTCCGCGAACTCGCCCTTGAGCAGATGCGGGATTCCCGCCGCGAACTCCACGACCTCCAGCCCGCGGGTGAGTTCTCCGCGTGCGTCGGAGAGAACCTTGCCGTGCTCGGCCGTGATCGTCGCGGCCAAGGCCGGAGCATCGCGCTCGATGAGCTCGCGGAAGCGGAACATCACGCGCGCGCGAATCAATGGCGGCGTTGCAGCCCAGGCCGGAAACGCGGCCGCTGCCGATGCCACCGCGGCATCGAGATCCGCTGCCCCGCCCAGCACAACACGCGCCTGCACCTCGCCGCTCGCCGGATCGAACACGTCGCCGCGCCGGGCCGACGCAGACCCATGCATCGCGCCACCGATCCAGTGCAGGACTTCCCGCATCGCATTCCTCCCCTATGGGTTCAGGCTTTGAGTATCGCTTCGGGCGAACTGTAGGGCAGGCCGAGATCTCGCGCCACGGCCTCGTGCGCGATCTGTCCATCATGCACGTTGAGTCCGTGCCGCAGATGTTCGTCTTCGCTGAGCGCCCGACGCCATCCCTTGGCCGCCAGCGCGAGAACAAACGGCAAGGTCGCATTGTTCAGCGCCAAGGTTGCCGTGCGAGCCACCGCGCCCGGCATGTTCGCCACGCAATAGTGTACTACGCCTTCCTCGACGTAGGTCGGATTGCTGTGAGTCGTCGGCCGCGACGTCTCGAAGCAGCCGCCTTGATCGATGGCGATATCGACCAGAACGGACCCGGGCCGCATGCGCCGCAGCATCGCCCGGCTGACCAGTTTCGGGGCTGTCGCGCCGGGAACCAGCACCGCGCCGATGACGAGGTCGGCGGCGCAGACTTCTGCCTCGATCGCAGCGCGCGTTGAGAACAGCGTGCCCAGGGCGGCGCCGTACTGGGCGTCGAGCGCATAGAGCCGGGGCAAGGAGCGGTCGATCACCGTGACCCGCGCGCCCAGACCGAGGGCCATGCGGAGCGCGTTGCTGCCGGCCACACCGCCGCCGAGCACGATCACTTTGGCTGGCGCCACGCCAGGAACACCACCAAGCAGAATGCCCGACCCGCCCTGGTGCCGCTCCAGGCAGTGCGCCCCGACTTGCACCGCCATCCGCCCGGCGACCTCGCTCATCGGCGCCAGCAGCGGCAGCCTGCCGTCCGCGTCGGTCACGGTCTCGTAGGCGATGCAGGTGGCGCCCGAGCGCAACAGGCCTTCGGCCTGCCCACGGTCGGCAGCGAGATGCAGGTACGTGAACAGCACGTGCCCGGCCTGGAGACGCGCAATCTCCTCGGGCCGCGGCTCCTTGACCTTGACGATCAGTTCGGCCGCCGCGAACACGCCAGCGGCATCATCGAGCACGGTGGCACCGGCGGCGCGGTAGGCCTGATCATCAAACCCGATATCGGCCCCTGCACCGCGTTCGACGAACAGCGCATGGCCGTGGAGGACGAGCTCCTGCACCGACGGCGGGGTCAGCCCGACGCGATGCTCCTCGGTCTTGATCTCTTTCGGGACCCCGATGCGCATATCCACCCCGCTGTCGTATGGCGGGGCACAGGGTAGGCCGCACCTCGCGGCTTGTCGAACCCCGAGGCCAAAGGCGGCGCGGCGGCTCCAGCCTGCGGTAAGGTTGCCCTGATAAGCTCGGAACGTCAGTGGATTTGTCGAAAGCCCGCATCATTCCCCGTGGAGTCGCTATGCCGGCTGAGCTGCGCCATATCCTGTTCCGCACCACCGAAGTGGTGTCAGCGGTCGTTCTCTACCAGCGTCACATGGGCTTACCGCTTCCCGCCGGGACGATCCTCAGCTGCGGTCTGGAACCAGCCGAGCCGGGCGCAGCGATCGGGTTTTCTCTCGTGATCGGCCTCGACAAACCGAAATCGGACGAGGCTCCGCGGCGAAGAGTGACGGTCGAGGGACCGGCACTTGCCGCGGCGCTCATTCTCCTTTGCCGCGAACGTCATGTGCCGCTGCCGGCCAAGGCGGACAAATCGCTCCAGCGGTTCGGTGACCAGCTCGGCCTGGTGGTTGCGATCGGTTCAAACGACGAGGAAGCCGCCCTGTCGCGGACCGATGTCGTCAACAGTTTGCGCGGCGTGAACTCCAGGTGAGGTGAGCGGGAGCGCTGCGGAGCCGAAACTCCACACGGGCCGACCCACCTCGCCACTCTTGCCGGTGGCCGCTCGCTCTGGAACAGAGGCGGGCATGAACGACGATATCCCGGCCCGCTTCGCCGTCTGGTTCGTGCGCCGTGGCTGGAAGCCGTTCGAGCACCAGCGCGCGGTGCTGCGCGCCGCGCGGGAGGGACGCTCGATACTGCTGATGGCGCCCACCGGCACCGGCAAGACGCTCGCCGGATTCCTCCCCTCCCTGATCGAGCTCGCCACTCCACGCCCCCTGGAGCATCGCGGCCTGCACACGCTCTACGTCAGCCCGCTGAAGGCGTTGGCCACCGACATTGCGCGCAACCTGACCGCGCCGGTCGCCGAGATGGCGCTGCCGGTGACGATCGAGACCCGGACCGGCGATACGCCGGCCAACCGGCGCGCCCGTCAGCGGGCGGCGCCGCCCGATCTGCTGCTGACGACGCCGGAAAGCCTGGCGCTGCTGCTTTCGTTCCCCGATGCGCCGCAGGCGTTCGCCGGGCTCGCCCGCATCATCATCGACGAGGCGCATGCGCTCGCCGGTGGCAAGCGGGGCGATCAGCTCGCTCTTTGCGTCGCCAGGCTCGCTGCCCTCGCCCCGGGCCTGCACCGCGTCGGCCTTTCGGCGACCGTCGCCGATCCCGTGGCGCTCGCCGCCTGGATCGGCCCGGGAACCGAGCCGATCGCCGCCGCGCCGGGCCCGACGCCGGAGATCTCCATCCTGCTGCCGGAGGAGCGGCTGCCATGGTCGGGGCGGATGGGGCTCGCTGGCGCCTCGGCCATTCTCGCCCGTATCCGGGCCGCGGGCGCCAGCATCGTTTTCGTCAACACGCGGGCTCAGGCGGAGCTGCTGTTCCAGGCGCTGTGGCGCCTCAATGACGAGACGCTGCCGATTGCGCTGCATCATGGCAGTCTCGAGATCGGGCTTCGCCGGCGCGTGGAGGCGGCGATGGCGGCGGGCAAGCTGCGCGCCGTGGTCGCCACCGCGTCGCTCGATCTCGGCATCGACTGGGGCGCGGTGGACCAGGTGATCCAGGTCGGGGCGCCGAAGGGCGTCTCCCGCCTGCTGCAGCGCATCGGCCGCGCCAACCATCGCTTCGATACGCCGAGCCGGGCCGTTCTGGTGCCGGCGAACCGGTTCGAGGTGCTCGAATGCGAGGCCGCGCGCCAGGCGATCGCGGCCGGCGCGCTCGATGGCGATCCGCCGCGCACGGGCGGGCTCGATGTGCTCGCCCAGCACCTGCTCGGCGTGGCATGCAGCGCACCGTTCCTGCCCGAGACGATGTTTGCCGAGGTCCGTCGCGCCGCTCCCTTCGCCGCGCTGTCGCGGACCGATTTCGACGCCGTGCTGGAGTTCGTCGAAACCGGCGGCTATGCGCTCGCCGCCTACGACCGCTACCGCAAGCTGTTCCGTGACGCCGAGGGGCGGGTGCATGTCCGCTCCGCGCGCGTCGCCCGCCAGTGGCGGATGAATCTCGGCACCATCGTCGAGCAGCCGATGCTGAAAGTGCGGCTCGTCGGGAGAGGTGGCGGCGCGCTCGGCGAGGTCGAGGAATATTTCGCGACCCAGCTGCGCCCCGGCGACGCCTTCATTTTTGCCGGACGCACGCTGCGCTTCCTGCGGCTGCGCGAACTCACCGTCGAGTGCGCCGAGGGCGGCGCGCGCGATCCGATCGTGCCGGCCTACGCCGGCGCGCGTATGCCGCTCAGCACCTATCTCGCCGGGCGTGTCCGCGGCCTGCTGCACGATCCGCGGGCCTGGGGGACTTTCCCCGCGCCGGTGCAGGAATGGCTGCGCCTCCAGCGCGCCGTCTCGCGCCTGCCCGGGCGCGAGGACCTGCTGGTGGAGACGTTCCCGCGCGGCGGACGCTGGTATCTCGTCGCCTATGGGTTCGAGGGGCGCAACGCGCACCAGACCCTGGGGATGCTGCTGACCCGGAGGATGCAGCGCGCCGGTTTCGTCCCGCTGGGCTTCGTCGCCACCGACTACGCGCTCGGCGTCTGGTCTGCCCGCCGCCCCCACGAAATCGCCCGCCTGTTCGGCGAGGACATGCTGGGCGATGATCTCGCCGAGTGGATGGCCGAAACCTCCCTGCTCACCCGCAGCTTCCGCGCCGTCGCCACCATCGCCGGCCTGATCGAGCGCCACCATCCCGACGCCCACCGCAGCGGACGCCAGATGACGGTCAACAGCGACCTGATCTACGACGTGCTTCGCCGCCACCAGCCGGACCATGTGCTGCTGCGCGCCACCCGTGCGGATGCCGCGGGCGGGCTGATCGACCTGGACCGCCTGTCCGCCATGCTCGCGCGCGCCAGTGGGCGGATCCGTCATCTCGCCCTCTCGCGGGTGTCGCCGCTCGCCGTGCCGGTGCTGGTCGAGATCGGCCGCGAGCGCGTCGCCGATGATGACGACGAGGAGGCCTTGCTCGCCGAGGCGGAGGCGCTGGCGGCCGAGGCCATGGCGGCGGCGGAGCCAGCCCAAACGGAGCGCACCCAGACGGAGCTGTTCGATTGACGCCGGCCCCGATCCATCTGGCCGGTGAACGCCTGCTGCTCGATCCGGCGGGAGCGCTGGTGTGGCCGGCGCAGCACCTGCTCGCCGTCGCCGACCTGCATCTCGCCAAGGGCGCCGCTTTCGCCGCCCGCGGCCAGCTCCTGCCGCCCTACGACAGTGCCGTGACGCTGGACCGGCTGGCCGCGCTGCTGCGCCGCTGGCGGCCTCAGACCGTTCTGGCGCTCGGCGATAGTTTTCACGACCGCGAGGGCGCCGCTCGGCTCGGCGCGGCGGAGCGGGCGCGGCTCGGCAGGATCGCCGCCGCGACACGCCTCGTCTGGATCGCCGGCAACCATGATCCTGCCCCACCGGAGGGGCTGGGCGGGGAGCCGGCGTTGGAGTTCGCCGCCGGGGCGCTGCGCTTCCGCCACCGTGCGCTGCCCAGGGCCGAGACCGGCTGCGGCGAGGTCTCCGGCCATTTCCATCCGAAGGCGACGGTCCCGGTCGCTGGCACGGGGCTCAGCCGCCCCTGCTTCCTCGCCGATGCGCGCCGCATCCTGCTGCCCGCGTTCGGCGCCTATACCGGCGGGCTCGACATCAGCCATCCGGAGATCGCCGCGCTGTTCCCCCGCGGCGGCCGCGCCTTTCTGCTCGGCCGGGAGCGGCTCTACAGTTTCGTGA
>JAJZFF010000620.1 GCA_021805485.1 Pseudomonadota bacterium | reverse complement strand
GCAACGAAGCGAAGGTGATCTGATCATGGCAGAGGTTCTGGTTCTCATCGAGCACGACGGCGCGCATGTGAAGCAGCCGGCGCGCAGCGCGGTTGCGGCGGCGGCGAAGCTCGGCACGGTGCATGCGCTGGTCGCTGGCGAAAACGTGGGGGGCGCAGCGCAGGAAGCCGCCGCGATCGCCGGGGTGGACAAGGTGCTGGTCGCGGACAGCAAGGCGCTGGCGCACGCGCTGGCCGAGCCGCTGGCCGACCTGATCGTGAAACTCGCCGGCAATTACACGCATGTCCTCGCCGCCTCCACCGCGACCGGCAAGAACGTGATGCCCCGCGCCGCAGCCCTGCTCGACGTGCAGCCGATCAGCGACATCGCCGGGGTGGTGGATGCCGACACCTTCGTCCGCCCGATCTATGCCGGCAACGCGATGGCAACGGTGAAATCCGCCGACACGAAGAAGCTCATCACCGTGCGCGCGGCGAGCTTCGATCCCGCACCGGCCGAAGGCGGAGCGGCGGCGATCGAGACGATCGAGGTCGGGGTCGACGCCGGTGGTTCGAGCTTCGTCGGCGCCGAGCTTTCGAAGAGCGAGCGGCCGGAGCTGACGGCGGCGCGGATCGTGGTTTCCGGCGGGCGCGGCATGCAGAACGGCGAGAATTTCGGCAAGCTGCTCGACCCGATCGCCGACCGGCTGGGGGCCGCGGTCGGCGCCTCGCGTGCGGCGGTCGATGCCGGGTTCGTGCCGAACGACTACCAGGTGGGGCAGACCGGCAAGATCGTCGCCCCCGACCTCTACATGGCGGTCGGCATTTCCGGCGCGATCCAGCATCTCGCGGGCATGAAGGATTCCAAGGTCATCGTCGCGATCAACAAGGACGAGGACGCGCCGATCTTCCAGGTGGCCGATTACGGCCTGGTGGGCGACCTGTTCACAGTGCTGCCGGAGTTGCAGAAGGAGCTCGGCTGAGCCCTGCGGGCTTGAGCGACATCAAGGCGCCGGGCGGCCATAAAGGCTAGCCCGGCCTGTGTTTCAGGCGGAAGGAAAAGTAGATGGAGATCAGGACTCTCGGCGTGCTCGGCGCGGGCGCGATGGGCAACGGCATCGCGCATGTCGCCGCCCTGTCCGGGCTCGATGTCGTGCTCGTCGACACCGCGCAGGCGGTGCTGGAGAAGAGCATGGCGACCATGCGGAAGAACCTCGAGCGCCAGGTGCAGAAGGGCACGATCGACGCGGCGGCCGAGGCAGCCGCCCTCGCCCGCGTCTCGCCCATGACCACGCATGACGCTTTTGCGAAATGCGACATGGTGATCGAGGCGGTGCCGGAGCGCGAGGAGATCAAGCGCGCGGTCTATGCCCAGGTGATCCCGCATCTCGCGCCGCACGCGATCCTCGCCTCGAACACCTCGTCGATTTCGATCACGAAGCTCGGCCGGGCGTCGGGGATCGCGGAGCGGTTCGTCGGCATGCATTTCTTCAACCCGGTGCCGATGATGAAGCTCGTCGAGGTGATAAGCGGGCTGGAGACGACGGATGCGACGGTTGCCGCGGTCGAAGACCTGGCAAAGCGGATGGGCAAGATCACCATCGCAGCACAGGACATGCCGGGCTTCATCGTCAACCGCATCCTGGTGCCGATGCTCAACGAGGCGATCTTCGCGCTGCACGAGGGGATCGGCGACGTGGTCTCGATCGACAACGGCATGAAGCTCGGTGCCGGGCATCCGATGGGGCCGCTGACGCTGTGCGATCTGGTCGGGCTCGATGTCGCGCTGGAAGTGATGCGCGTGCTGCATGCCGGGCTCGGCGAGGACAAGTATCGCCCCTGCCCGCTGCTGGTGAACTATGTCGAGGCCGGCTGGCTTGGCCGCAAGACCGGGCGCGGCTTCTACGACTATTCCACCAACCCGCCGACGCCGACGCGCTGAGGCTTGACTTTCAAGGGAAGACCCGGCGCCGCGCGGTGCCGGGTTTTTGCGCTTACGGGGCGCGGCTTCAGGATTTCCACTGGCTGAGCACCACGCTGGCGATGATCAGCACGCCGCCGAGCACCTGGGCAGGGGCAAATATCTCGCCAAAGGCAGCACCCACAAGCCCGGCCCAGACCGGCTCCAGCGTGTAGATCAGCGTCGCCCGGTTGGCCGGGATGCTGCGCTGCGCCCAGTTCTGCGCGACCAGGACGAAGGCGGTGGCGAGGCCCATGCCGGTCATCGCCGCGAAGGGAAAGGCACGGGTGGTGATCATGATGCCGCCGCGCACCGCCTCGACGGCGAAGGAGATCACGCTGACGGTGGCCAGTTGGACGATGGCGATACGGCGCGGATCGGCGGCGAGCGCGCTATGGCCGATCAGCACGATTTCGAGCGCCGCCCCCAGCGCGCCGCCGAGGGTGAGCCACTGGCCGCGGTCGAAGGCGAGCGACAGGCCGGTCATGCCGGAGACCAGGACGAGGCCGACGAAGGCGAGCACGAGGCCAGCTGTCGCGAACAGGCCGGGACGGCGGCGGAAGATCAGGAATTCGAGCAGCGGGACCATCGGCACGTAGAGCGCGGTAAGGAAGGCGGATTCGCCGCTCGCCACGGTGCGCAGCCCGTCCGCCTGCAGACCGTAGCCGAGGAAGAGAACAAGACCGATGGTGATGCCGCCGGTGATCTCCATCCGGTTGAAGCTCGCCGGATGCGGGCGGGTGACAAGCACGACGGCGAGTGCGGCAACGCCGAAGCGCCAGCCGACAAAGGCATACGGCCCGATGAAGGGCAGCGACAGGCGGGTGAGCAGGAACGTCCAGCCCCAGATCACGGTCACCGAAAGCAGGACGAGGACCGGGGCGTTCGGACGTGACAGGAAGCCGGAGACCGGCGATGACGGACGGGCGATGTCGCTCATGGCCTCCATCAACGCGATAAGCGGACCGGCGGCAAGCCCGCGCGATCAGGTGAGACGCAGCCTTGCTTCCACGACATCCTCCTCGCCGGGAACATGGGCGATCGCGAAGCCGAGATGACGGATGAAGGCGAGCATCGGGTGGTTGTCGGCCAGAACCTGACCGATGATGTCGACAACACCCTCGTCGCGCGCCCAGTCGATCAGGTCGCGCATCAGCGCCGAGCCGAGGCCGACGCCCTTCGCCGCACCCTCGACGAGGACGGCGAACTCGCCCTCGGTGCCGTCGGTATCGGAGCGGACCAGGCGGGCGACGCCGACTGTCTCGCCGGTGGCGGTTTCGACTGCGATCAGGGCGAGTTCGCGGCCGTAATCGACCTCGGTGAGGCGGACCACCTGCTCGGGCGTAAGCTGGCGCACGGCAGAGAAGAACCGGAAGCGGACATCCTCCGGCGTGAGGCGGGAGAACAGGCGCTGATGGGCGGCGGCGTCTTCCGGGCGGATCGGGCGGATCTGGAAGCCCCTGCCTTTCAGCGTCATCGTGTGGGCGAGATGGGCGGGATAGGGCGTGATCGGCAGCGGCTGGCGACGCTCGCCGGGCGCGTGCAGCGTGATCCGCACATTGGCGGCGATGACGCCGGCGCCGGTGGCGAAGAGCGGGTCGATTTCCAGGCGCTCGATTTCCGGCCAGTCGACGACGAGCTGGCTGATGCGGACCAGGGTGCCGGCGACCGCGGCGCGATCCGCCTCGTCCAGGCCGCGGGCGGGGCGCAGCAGCGCGTTGCCGCCGGCGCGGAGGATCAATCCCTCGGCCAGTTTCAGGTTGAGGGGCGGGAGATCGAAGGCGAGGCGTGAGGTATCGGCGGCGTCGCCACCACCGGGGCCGAAGCCGATGGTGGGGCCGACGAAGGGCTGCTCGCCGACCAGGATGCGCAGCTCTCGGGCACGAGGAAGCTGGCGCTGGACGAGGAAGCGCGCCCCCTCGGGAAATTCGCCCCTGCGGCGCAGGCGGGCGGTGATCAGCGTGGCGGCCGCGCTAGCGGAAGCGGCGTCCGGTAGGTCAAGCGAGACGCTGCCTTCGGGGCGGCGCCGCGCGAGATCGGGGTGGGAGACCTTCACCACCACCGGAAAGCCGAGCGACGAGGCCGCCGCCGCCACATGTTCCGGCGTGTCGACGATGCGTGTTGCGGCGGTTTCGATGCCATAGGCCCGCAGAATGGCGAAGCCGGCATCCTGCGGCAGGGCGGTGCGGCCACCATTGCGGGCGAGAGAAAGGGCGGCATGGACGGCGGCCCGGTCGGGGGCGACATCGAGCACCGCGGAGGGCGGCAGTTCGCGGGCGGCGGCGCGGATGGCGCGGTGGCGGAGCAGGTCGCCGAACCCTTCGACGGCACGTTCCGGCGTGGCGAAGGCGGCGACCCCGGCCTCGGCCAGCCGGCGGCGCTGCGGGGCGGCGGTGGTCTCGCCGAGCACGGCGGCGAGCAGCGGCGCCTTGATGCTGCCGGAACAGGCAATCAGCCCGGCGATCGCGGCATCGTCCGCCGGGCCGGAGGGGGCATGGATGACCAGCACGCCACCCACCTCGGGGGAAGCGGCCAGCATGGCGGCGACGTCGGCAAGGCGGGTGCCGGGTGCGTCCTGTAGCGCGATCGGCCCGGCTGGCTCGGGTGAAGCGCCGAGCAGCAGGCCGAGCACACGGCGGGTTTCGTCGGACAGCGCTGCAAGGCCGATGCCGGCGGCGAGCGCGGTGTCGGCGGCGAGGCGACAGGCGCCAACACTGTTGCCGATGATCGCAAGACTGTCGCTGCGGGCCGGACGGGCGCGGGTGAGCGTTTCGGCGGCTGCAAGAAATTCGCCGAGGCTGGTGGTCAGCATCACGCCAGCACGGCGCAGCGCGGCCTCGAACCCGGCGAGCGCGATGCCGCTTGGATCGCCAAGCCGGGCGCCGGGAACGATGGCGACGATGGGACGCAGGCGCGCCGCCGCGCGGGCGGCCGAGAGGAACAGGCGCGGATCACGCAGGCCGGCGATTTCCATCAGGATCGGGCCGGTGCCGGGGTCGCGCGAGAGATGGTCGAGCACCCGGCCGAAGCCGATATCCGCATTGCCGCCGATGCCGACGACATGGGAGAAGCCGATGCCGTTGGGCGCCGCCCAGTCGATCACCGCGCGGGCTAGCGCGGGGGACTGGCCGAGCAGCGCGACCCGACCGGGCGGCGGCGGTATGTGGCTGCGCAAGGCGTTCAGCCGCGCCCCGGGTGCGGCGATGCCGAAGGAACGCGGGCCGACGACCCGCACTCGGGCGGCCAGCGCTGCCTCCCGCAATCCGTCGACCGCGGCGTAGACCACTGCCGCCCCGCGGAGGCGGCCGGCGAGGCCGGCGATGACGCCGGGCACCGCCTCGGGCGGATCGGCGATCAGCGCAAGATCGACAGTTTGCGCGCCCTCCCCCGGTTCCCTGACGTCGCCCGGAAAGCCGGCGGCGTCCAGCGAGGCGCGCAGCGATCGGCCGACTGCCGTGTCGCCGCCCGAGAGCATGATGGTCTTCGGGGCAAACAGGGCCTCGGGGTCGAAGCGATTGACGATGGAATAGCCAAGCGGCTTCATCGCGGCTCCTCCTGATCTTCGGCGGCGCGCGGCAGACTAGATCGGTTTGGCGCCAACCGGAACCGCCCTGGGGTGACGATACCGCGTCATCCGATCGGACGAGGTGCGGCCCGGCCCGGCGCTACCGGGCGGGGCCGACAATCGTGGGTTCGGGCAGGGCGGCGCCGCTGCCGACATAGGCCGGATTCGCATTGCGCACGCAGCGCGAGATCATGTCCCGCCGAGCGTGGATCTCTGCAAGGCGGTCGAACCGGGAGCCCTGGTCGGGCGTGCCCTGGAACGGGGTGGCGAACTGGTCGGTGCGCGAGAGATAGGCATAGTCGTGCGCGCGCTCATAGGCATTGGCCTGCTGGGTGCAGGCCGCGATGTCGGCCTGCTCGGCGGGCGAGGCGGGCGGCGGCGCGCCGAAGGTGCAGGCGGCGAGCGGCAGGATCAGCAGGGCCAGGGTCAGGATGGGGCGCGGCATGGCGGGTTTTCCTCGGATTCGCGCGGGAGCAGCTGTGCGCGCAGGGCGTTCTCGTCGAGAGCGCCCGTATCGGTCAAGCCAGTGCGGGCCGCGGCGCCGAGCAGCGCACCGTCGAGCTCTGCGGCTCCACGGTCGAACCGCACGAAACGGGCGGTCCAGCCGCCACCGGCGAGCAGGGCGACGAGGCCGAGCAGGCGGAGGCAGACGGAGACGCCATGCGCCGTCGAGAGATCGGCGATATGGTCGACCGAGGAGGCCCAGACCCTGGCATCGCGGTCGCGCAGCACGACATCGGGGCCGCCGGCGAAGCGGAAGCCGCGGCGCGGCCCCTCGGCGCCGGCGCGGGCGGCGCGGTGCGCGGCTTCCCAAGCCTGTTCAAGATCTCGCTTCTGCACG
>JAJZFF010000347.1 GCA_021805485.1 Pseudomonadota bacterium | reverse complement strand
CGGCCATCGCCACATGAACCGCCTGCTTCCCGCCGACCCGGCGGATCGATTTCAGCACGCCGTTGCCGGTGAAATCGAGCACGACGACCTGCTGCTTCTCGACGCCAAGGGTCTGGCCGATGCGCGGCTTCGTCACCTGGCTCACATAGAGCCAGTCGTGATCGTGGAACGTTTCGCGCAGCGTCGGCGAGCCGAGCAGCGCGGTCGCGTCCGCCTCGGTCGAGACGCCGGGGGTGAGCTGCTTGAGCTGCGCCTCGGTTACCGCGGTGCCGCGATAGCGTGGCTGGGCCGTGAACAGGGCGCAGCCGGCCAGCGCCGGCAGCAGCAGGAGGGGAAACAATGGGCGGAGCTTGGTCGCCAATCTGCGCACGCGGCTGGATCCTCGGGTTGCGGCTGGTCCCGGTTCTATGGGCGAGCTTCCATCGTCGTGCAAGATGCGCCAGTATTTCATGATGACTGACGCCCCTCCGTTTCCGCTGTCGCGGCACTTCGATCTCGCCCGCCTCGGGGATGCGGCGCAGGAAGTGACGATCGATGCCGACGCCGAGGCCCGCGCCGCGATCGCCCGGCAATTCGGCATTCCGGCGGTCGAGGCGCTGTCCGGCCGGTTCCACATCAGCCGCATCGGGCCGGACCAGGCCGAGGCCAGGCTGGAGCTTGCCGCCCACGTCATCCAGAGCTGCGTCGTCTCGCTCGAGCCGGTGGAACAGACCATCGCCGAGCGCACCAGCTTCCGGCTGCTCGCTGGCGGCGAGCCGGACGATGCCGGCTCCCTCGATCCCGATGCGCCGGACGACATCGTCGCCGACGGCACGGTGTTCGATCTCGGCGCGCTGCTCGTCGAACAACTGGCGCTGGCCCTCGATCCGTATCCGCGCCGGCCGGGCGCCGAGCCGCCCGCGGCCTCCGGGACCGGCGCCAAGGATGAGGCGCATCCCTTTGCCGCGCTCGCCCGGCTGCGCCGGCCCGACTGAGCAACCGGCATGTGGCAGTCCCGCGCCGGACAAACTTGCCGTGGGCCCGGCGCTCTGCTAGAGGGCCGCTTTCCAATCCCCCCGGTCAGCGGGGCGTCACCCGCTGGCGCGCCGCGACCCGTCGCGACGTAACACAAGAGAACCGAGAGTCGACCATGGCCGTACCCAAGCGCAAGACCTCCCCCTCCCGCCAAGGCATGCGCCGCAGCCATCATGCGCTGGGCCAGCAGGCTCATGCCGAGTGCAGCAATTGCGGCGAGCTGAAGCGCCCGCATCATGTGTGCGGCCATTGCGGCCATTACGACGGGCGCGAAGTCGTCGCGGCCGGCAAGGATCTCAAGGGCACGGTCAGGGTCTGATCCGGTCGTGTCCGCGTCGGCGCCGTACGTGCCTTCAGGCCGCCGATGACAACCGGATCAACAGCCGCAGCCGCCTCCCCTTCCGCCATGCCAAGCCCGCCCCCGACGCCGGAAACGGCGACCGCATCCGATCGGACCGCAACGCCGGCGCCGGGGATGCCTATCCTCGCGGTGGATGCCATGGGGGGCGACAGCGCCCCCGGCATGGTCATCGCGGGGCTCGACATCGCGGCCGAGCGCCATCCCAATGCGCGATTCGAGGTGTTCGGCGATGCGGTGCAGATCGATGAGCTGGTGCGGCTCAGCAAGCGGCTGCGCAACCGGGTCTCGATCCGGCCGACCACCGAGATCATCCCGAACGAACTGAAGCCGACCGCGGCACTGCGCCTGCGCGACGCCTCGCTGCGCCGGGCGATCGACGCGGTGGCGAACGGCGAGGCCGCGGGCGTGATTTCCGCGGGCAATACCGGCGCGATGCTGGCCCTGGCCAAGATCGTCCTCAAGACGATGAGCGGGATCGACCGCCCGGCCATGGCGGCGATCGGCCCTTCGGCCCGCGGCGACGTCGTGATGCTCGATCTCGGCGCCAATGTGGTCTGCGACGCGCGCAACCTCGTCGAATTCGCCGTGATGGGCGAGCTGTTCGCCCGGACGGTGCTCGGCCTGCCGCACCCGACGATCGGCCTGCTCAATGTCGGCTCCGAGGAAATGAAGGGCGACGAAACCCTGCGGCGCGCCGCCGAGGCGTTGCGCGAAAGCCCGATCGGGCCGCAGTTCCGCGGCTTCATCGAAGGGCATGACATCGCCGGCGGGACGGTCGACGTCGTCGTCACCGACGGGTTCACCGGCAATGTCGCGCTGAAGACCGGCGAGGGCGCGCTGCGCCTGGTCGGCGACCTGCTGCGCCGGGTCTTCTCGGCGAACATTGCCTCCCGCCTCGCCTATCTCCTCGCCCGGCCGGGCCTGACCCGGCTGCGCGAATGGCTCGACCCGCGGCGCTACAACGGCGCCGTGCTGCTGGGACTCAACGGTGTCGTCGTCAAGTCGCATGGCGGCGCCGACGCCGAGGGGTTCGCCCATGCGGTCGATGTGGCGATGGACATGATCGTCAACCGCTTCAACGACCGCATCCGCGACGATCTCGGCCGCCACGCCGACCGCGAACGCCTCGCCAGCGATGCGTTCCGCGCCACACCGCCCGCTTCCGCCACCTCCGTGACAACCGGCTGACCGACATGCAACGCACCGTTCTCGAAGGGGTCGGCAGCTACCTGCCGGAACGCATCGTCACCAATGACGAGCTCGCGATGCGGATCGACACGTCCGACGCGTGGATCCGCGAGCGCACCGGGATCGGCCAGCGGCACATCGCCGCCGCGCATGAAACCGCGACCTTCATGGGCGCCGAGGCGGCGCGGCGAGCACTTGCCGCCGCCGGCGCTTCGGCCGATTCGGTCGATGCCGTCATCGTCGCGACGTCCACGCCGGACCAGGGCTTTCCGGCCACCGCGGTGAGCATCCAGGCCGCCATCGGCATGACGCGCGGCTTCGCCTTCGATCTCTCGGCGGCCTGCTCGGGCTTCGTCTACGGCGTTTCGGTGGCCGATGCGATGATCCGCGCCGGGCAATGCCGCAGCGCGCTGGTGATCGGCACCGAAGTCTATTCGCGCATCCTCAACTGGGAGGACCGGGGCACCTGCGTGCTGTTCGGCGACGGCGCCGGCGCCGTGCTGCTGCGCGCCGGCACCGGCGAGGACGATCGTGGCGTGATCTCCACCCATATCCATTCCGACGGGCGCTACGGAGACATCCTCTTCATCGACGGGGCGACCGGCCAGGACGACCGGCCGCAGCACCTCGTGATGAACGGGCGCGAGGTGTTCCGCCACGCCGTCAGCAAGCTCGCCGGCGCGGTCGACGAGGCGCTGGCGGCCAACGATCTGACCCAGGCGGATATCGACTGGCTGGTGCCGCACCAGGCCAACCGGCGAATCATCGACGCGATGGGCAAGCGGCTCGGCCTCGCGCCGGAGCAGGTCGTGGTCACGGTTGACCGGCACGCCAATACCTCCGCCGCGTCGATCCCGCTCGCGCTGGACGAGGCGGTGCGCGACGGGCGCATCCGTCGCGGCCATCTCGTGCTGATCGAGGCGCTTGGCGGCGGGCTGACCTGGGGTTCGGCGCTGATCCGCTTCTGAACCGCCGGCGCGCATGGCTCCGGCCGCTGCCCGCAGCCTGTTCCGTGTTGACCCGACAGGCTTTCTTGCTAATCTTGAAAAATGAGCACGTTGACACGCGCAGGTCTGGCTGAGTCGATTTACGCGGCGGTTGGGCTGTCGCGCAATGAATCCGCGGCACTCCTCGAGGCTGTGCTCGACCGCATGAAGCAGGCGCTGGCCGAAGGCGAATCCATCAAGATCAGCGGGTTCGGGACGTTTTCTGTGCGCCAGAAAGGCCGCCGGATCGGGCGCAACCCCAAGACGGGACGTGAAGTGCCGATCCTGCCGCGCCGCGTGCTGGTGTTCCGGCCGAGCCAGATCCTCCGCGACGCCGTCGATACCGGCCAGGTTCCGTCGGCGGCAGGCCAGTCTTGACCGACGAGCCGCATCGCCACGAATCCACGCCGGACGAGCACGGCCGCAACCGGGTCCGCAAATCCGCCGAAGCCTACCGCACGATCAGCGAGGTGGCGGACGAACTGCATGTGCCGCAACATGTGCTGCGGTTCTGGGAAACCAAGTTCCCCCGCATCAAGCCGCTCAAGCGGGGCGGCGGACGGCGCTATTACCGGCCCGACGATGTCCTGCTGCTGCAGCGCATAGCCGACCTGCTCTACATCCAGGGCTACACGATCAAGGGCGTTCAGCGCCTGCTTCGCGAAAGCGGCGGGCTGCTGCATGATGAAATTCCGCCAGCCTCGGAGGAGGAGCGCGCCGCCTCGGCCGCCGAGCGGGCGCGGGCCGACATTCCGGCCCTGCCGGCCCCGCGGCCCGACCGGCTGCCGGAACTGCCGATCGATCCCGCACCGGCGACTTCCAACCCTGGCCACGCACCCGCTGCCATGCCGGACGCCGACTCGGCGCCACTCGAACGGGCCCGCGCCGCGACCGCGCTCCTGCGCGCGGCAATGGCGAGCGTGCTTGCCGAACTGGAAGACCTGCGTGCCAGCCTCGATAAGTGATGCGGGTCGATTGCCTCGCCCCGCGTCACTTGCTAAGACGCCGGGGTCGGAGCGTAGCGCAGCCTGGTAGCGCATCAGTCTGGGGGACTGGGGGTCGTGGGTTCGAATCCCGCCGCTCCGACCAATCATTTAATCTCCTGGCATACTGTGATGGTCGAGGCGCGTGATGCCGGAACGGCTTGGTCTTCACGTCGCGCGGCGCTGGTTGCGCGTCTTGCCTCGTTTGTGAACAGCGCGCCGGGATGGTGGTGTGCGCTTGGCGCGCTCGTCCTCCTCCTGCTGGCCCCACTCGTCCTGAACGGCTTCCCGCCGGTGCTCGACTATCCGAACCATCTGGCGCGGCTGTTCATCCTGGCCCGGGCCGGCACGGCCCCCGTGCTGGACCGGATATATGCGCCCCACTGGTCGATCATTCCCGATCTCGGCATCGACCTGATCGGCCCGCCGCTGATCCCTTGGCTCGGCGTGTTCCGGACCGGGCGCCTGCTTCTCGCCCTGGCGCTGCTGGCGCCGCTGGCCGGCGCCTTGGCCTATAGCCGCCTTGCCTTCCGCACCCGTCTATACACGCCGATGAGCGCGGCGCTGATCAGCTACAACCTCTTCTTTGTTCTCGGTTTCATGAACTATCTGCTGGCCGTTGGACTCGCGCTCGCAGCGGGCGGCTTGTGGATCAGGCTCGCTGCGCGTCCAGCCTGGCTGCGGGCGGCGACCGGGGCGTGCTGCGCCTGCACGCTGTTCTTCATCCATGCCTTCGGGGTGGCGCTGTTCGGCCTGCTGGCGGGCGGGGCGGAAGCGCAATGGTGGCTCGCGCGACGCCCGGGCGAGCGCCTTTCCACGCTGCACACGCCGGCCATCGTCCTGGCCGCGAGCTTCGTTCCCCCTGTCCTGCTCTGGTGGCTGACACCGCGCAGCGCGCACGACGTCGCCTTTGGCTGGTCGCTCACGGACAAGCTGTTTGATCTGACATCGCCCTTCGCCTCCTACAGTACGGACGCTGGTCTTGCCGCCGCACTTGTCTTCGCAATTCTGGTCGCCGCCCAGTTGGGCCCGGCCGGCCGCAGGCTGGCCCCCGGCGCGCTGATCGCCTGCGCCGCCCTCGGCCTCGGTTTCGCAGCCGCCGATTTCGCCATGGCGGGCGGCGACTTCGTCGATACCCGGATGCCGCTGATGATCGCCGCGGTGCTCTGCGCGGCGATCGGGCCAGCGGCCTCGCCAAGGGCCGCACGCCGAACGACGCCGCTTTCCCTCGCCGCGGCCGCCTGCGGCCTCGTGCTGACATGGTGGCCGGCCGCGCGCGTCTGGATCGGTCCGAACCGGCCGGCCACGCAACTGCAAGCCTGCATCGCGCCCGTAGCCCCGGGCAGCCGCGTGCTGGTCGCGATGCCGCGGCTCGATCCCGGCAGGGTCTACTGGCGACACCCACCGCCGGGGATCCTCGCGGCCGGTGACCTCCGGATCGACTTCCAGCTCCCGGCCCTTCTGGTGATCGAACGCCAGGCCTTCTGGCCGCTGCTGTTCAGCGATCCGGCGCAACATCCGGTCATCGTCCGGCGCGCCTACCGCGCGCTCGCTGCGGCGCAGGGGTTTCCGCCACCCCTCGCCTCGCTGACCGCCGAACGATCGATCCTGCCGCACTGGCCCGCCCCGTATCTAAAAGACTGGCCCTCACGGTTCGACGACCTGCTGGTGATCGACGCCGGCGCGGCGCGGCATCTCGGTGGCTTCATGCCGGGGCGGCTCAAGCTGGTCGACCGCTCGGCCTACTGCGCCCTGTTCGAAATCCGCCACGCCGGCAGCGTCGACGGCGCGGCTACGAGCGGAAGGTAACCGAACGGCCGGCG
>JAJZFF010000250.1 GCA_021805485.1 Pseudomonadota bacterium | reverse complement strand
ATGATCGCTCCCCGGCCGGCGGCGACCATGGCCCGCGCGCAGGCCTGCGCGACCAGGAACGTGCCGCGCAAATTGACCGCGATCATCCGGTCGAACACCTCGACCGGCGTGTCCAGGAAGGGAACATCGCGCCCGATCCCGGCGGAGTTGACCAGGCAGTCGATGCGGCCATGGGTGGACAGCACGGCCTCGACCAACGCGACGACGCTCGCCGGTGTGGCAACATCGCAGGCGAAGGGCGCGATGGCGGCGTCGGCAACGAGCGGCGCGGCCGGCGCGGCCAGGTCGGCGGCGACCACCCGGGCGCCGGCGGCCACGAAACGGGCGGCGATGGCGGCCCCGATGCCGGAGAGGCCGCCGGTCACGATCGCCACCTGCCCATCGAGCCTCATGCCAGCGGCCCCACCACCGATTCCAGCGCCGCCCAGCCGGTCTCGCCGAAGCGCTTACGCCAGTCGGCGTAGAATCCGGCCTTGCGCAACGCCTCGCGGAAGGCGGCATGGTCGGTGTCGTTCGCGACCATGCCCTGGCTCTTCAGCGTGTCGCCCAGACTGGCGTTGAGCTTGACGGTATCGGCGCGTTCCGCCTCCGCGGCGCGGTTGAACTCGCGCCGCACGATCTCCTGCAGCGGCGCGGGCAGCGCGGCCAGCGCACGGGGATTGGCGAGGAACCAGAAACCGTCCCACATATGGCCGGTGAATGAGAGGTATTTCTGCACCTCGTAGAGCTTCGCGGTCTCGATCAGAGCCAACGGGTTCTCCTGCCCGTCGACGATATGCGTCTGCAGGGCGGAATAGACCTCGGAGAAATTCATCGAGGTCGGCGAGGCGCCGAAGGCGCGGAACATACTCGTCCAGAGGGGGGCGATGGGGACGCGGATCTTGAACCCGTGCAGATCCTCCGGCAGGCGCACCGGGCGGGTCGAGGCCGTGATCTGGCGGAACCCGTTGTCCCAGATTTTCTCGAAGGCGGTGAGACCGCGCTTGGCGATGGCGGCGCGGACGAAGGCGCCGACCGGCCCGTCCATCGCCTGCCAGACCTGATCATAGTCCTTGAAGGCAAAGCCGACGCCGTTCAGCGCCGCTTCCGGCACCAGGGTCGATAGGATCAGGCCGGATAGGGTGAAGAATTCCAGCGCGCCGCTGCGGAGCTGGCTCAACATGTCGGTATCCGAGCCGAGCTGGTTGTTCGGGAAGACCTGGATCTCGAGCCGCCCTTCGGTGGCGGCCTTGATCCGCTCGGCGGCTTCCTGGGCGCGGATCACCTGCGGATGCGTGACAGGCGTATCCGAGCCATATTTGTAGGTGAATTCGGCCGCCCGTGCGTAGCGGGCGATGGTGAAGACGGGCAGCGCTGCGCCCGTAGCGAGCAATGTTCGGCGTTTCATTCTGGATCCTCCCGGCCTTGGCGGATTGTTCCCGATCGTGGCGACGATGCAAAGTGGTCCGATGACGGGGACGGAGGGGACTTTGCCAGCTGGAGTGCTGCTCGCCGGTGGCAGGGCGCGGCGCATGGGCGGCGGCGACAAAGCGCTCCTGAGCCTCGGCGGGCAGACCCTGCTCGCCCGCGCCGTCGCCGCCCTGCGTCCACAGGTCGCGGCACTGGCGCTGTCGGCCAATGGCGCCGCGGAGCGCTTCGCCGCCTACGGGCTGGAGGTTCTGGCCGATACGGTGCCGGACCAGCCGGGACCGCTGGCTGGCATTCTCGCCGGCCTGCTCTGGGCCCGGCGCGCGGTACCGAACGCGACCCACCTCCTGAGCGCACCGGCCGACACACCGCTGCTGCCCTCGGACCTGGTCGCCCGGCTCCGCTCGGCCGCGGCGGACGGGATCGCCTGCGTCGGCTCCGCCGGGCGCATCCACCACGCCATCGCGCTTTGGCCGCTGCGCCTGGCGCCGGAACTCGCCGCCTTTCTCGCGCGCGGCGAGCACGGCGTCGGCGCCTTCGCCGCGAGCCAGCGCGCGACGGTCGTGTGGTATGCAGGTGGAAGGGTCGACCCGTTCTTCAACATCAACACGCCGGAGGATCTCGCCACCGCCGCATCCCTGCTCGTCGCCCGGCCGCCGGGCGGAATCGGCTGACCGGATGTTGCCTAGCGTCTGTCCGGCGTAGGTGGAATCACCGTAGCCGGCTAAACAGACGCGCAAACAAAGAGATGGAGTCTGTCAGGCGCCTCCGTCCGCGCCTGACAGACTCGAGACCCATGGGTTTCCGGAGCACGGTCCGGCCATTCGGGTCTGGATGTCCGCAGCATCAGACCCGGCTGGACAGACCCGCCTGGGCCGACCCGCCTCAGCCTTCGGGCGGCTTCTCCAGTTCGCTGTCATGTCCGAGCGAGAGTGCCAGCAATGCCGCCAGCCCGACCAGGGCGACGATGGCGAGAAGGCCGACGGTGAAGGTGCCCGTGCTGTCCTTGATCTTGCCCATCACGAACGGCCCGGCGAAGCCGGCGAGGTTGCCGATCGAGTTGATGATCGCGATGCCCCCGGCCGCCGCGGCCCCGGAGAGGAACGCCGTCGGCAGGGTCCAGAACACCGGCAGCACGGCGAAAATGCCGAAGCCGGCCACCGAGAAGGCGATCATCTTGCCGGTGGTGCCATCGGTCAGTGTCGCCGCGGCGACGCCGAAGCCGATGATGAGCGAAGCGAGCGCGACATGCTCCTTGCGTTCGGCCAGCCGATCCGACCGGCGCCCCCAGTAGATCATGCCCACCAGGCCGACGACGAAGGGGATGGCGTTGACGAAGCCGGTCTGAAGATTCGTCAGCCCGAATGCCTTGATGATCTGCGGCAGGAAGAAACTGAGACCGTAATTGGCCGCGACGACGCCGAAATAGACGATCGAGAGCAGCAGCACCTTGGTGTCGCCGAGCGCCTCCAGCACCGAGAAATGCCGCGCGTCCTCGCGCTGGCGCCGCTCCGCCTCCAGGCGCGCCACCAGCCATGTGCGCTGCGGCGCCGAGAGCCAGTGCGCGTCCCCGGGGCGGTCGGTGAGATAGAAGAACACCACGACCGACAGCACGATCGCCGGCACCGCCTCGAGGATGAACAGCCACTGCCAGCCCTCCAGCCCGCTCACGCCGTCCAGCCCGAGCAGCGCACCGGAGATCGGCGAACCGATGACGGTGGAGAGCGGGATCGCCGCCATGAAGTAGCCGATGACGCGGGCGCGATAGACGCCGGGGAACCAGATGGTCAGGTAGAAGATGATGCCGGGAAAGAACCCCGCCTCGGCGACCCCGAGCAGCAGGCGCACGGCATAGAAGGAATTCGCCGAGGACAACCCCGTGGTGGTGGCGATCCAGGGGATGAAGGCGGTGAACCCCGAGACCAGGCCCCAGGAGAGCATGATGCGCGCAATCCATTTACGCGCGCCGAAGCGCTCCAGGAACAGGTTCGAGGGCACCTCGAAGATGAAGTAGGCGATGAAGAAAATTCCGGCGCCGAGCCCGTAGGCGGTGGCCGAGAGGCCAAGCGCCTTGTTCATGGTCAGCGCCGCGAAGCCGACATTCACACGGTCCAGATAGGCGGCGAAGTAGCAGATGATGAGGAAGGGAACGAGGCGGCGCATCACGCGCGTCATCGTCTCCCGTTCGATCTCGGCGGCGCCGCCGGCGGGCGCAGCACTGGGGTTGGCGATGTCCACGGTTGCTTCCTCCCGATTGGATTCTTTCGCACCCTTCATTCCTTCACGCGGCGCGAGTTGGCAAGTCCCTGTCCGCCGAGGCGAGTTGGCGAGCACGCATCGGCCGGCCGGGCGGGGCGGCAGATGCCTGGCGGCGAGATCTGGAGCACGGCCCGGCCTGATGGATTGGCCGGGTCGGAGGCTGCTCTACGGGCTCAGGCGCTGGCGGCCGATTTCGGCCTCGACCTCGGCGAGGCGGTCCTTGCCGAAGAACATCTCCTTGCCGACGAAAAATGTCGGCGCGCCGAAGCAGCCGCGGGCGACCGAGGCGGCGGTGTTGTCGGCCAGCGCCTGCTTCACCGCCGGCGAGTGCGCCTGCTCGAGCAGCGCCGCGGCATCCAGCCCGGCTTCGTCGATGGTCGCCCGCAGCACCTCGAGGTCGTCGAGCTTGCGCCCTTGCTCCCACATCGCGGCGAAGGCGGCATCGACATAGGGCGCGAGGCAGCCGGCCCGCTCGGCCGCCATCGCCACGCGCATCGCCGCCAGGGTGTTGACCGGGAAATGCGGGTTCGGCTGGTAGCGGGTGAGCCCGTGCGCGGCAATGAAGCGGGCCATCTCGGTGCGCATGTAGGCGAGTTTGGCCGGCACGGCGGCGAACGCCTCGATGGGCGAGCGGTTGCCGGTGGCCTTGAAAATGCCGCCGAGCAGCACCGGCACATAGGTGAATTTCACCCCTGTCCGCTGCTCGATGGCCGGCAGCACCGCGTGGCAGAGATAGGCATTCGGGCTGCCAACGTCGAAATGGAATTCGGCCGCGCTCATCCTCGTCTCCTCACCATCGCTCGCCATAGGGGCGAAGGTCGATTTCATGCGTCCAGGCATCGCGGCTCTGGCGGTGCAGATGCCAGTATGTGGCGGCGATCGAGGCCGGGTCCATCAGCGTATCGGGCGTGGCCGCCACCTCCCCACGCTGGCGCCGCTGCTCGCGAACCCATTCGGTGTCGACGCCGGCATCAACGACCAGATGTGCGACATGCAGGTTGTGGGGCCCGAATTCACGGGCCAGGCTCTGGGCGACCGCGCGCAGCCCGGCCTTGGCGCTGGCGAAGGCAGCGAATCCCGCCGCCCCGCGCATGCTCGCCGTCGCGCCGGTGAAAAAGATCGAGCCGCGCCCATGCGCCAGCATGCGCCGCGCCGCCTCGCGCCCGGTGAGAAAGCCGGCATAGCAAGCCATCTCCCAGACCTTGCGGAACACACGCTCGGTGGTCTCCAGCGCGGGGAAGCGGACATTGGCCCCGACATTGAAGACGCAGACCTCCAGCGGCGCGGCGGCATCGGCCTCGTCGAGGAAGGCCGAGATCGCCGTCTCGCTGCGGGCGTCCAGCGTCCGGCCCGCGCACCTCCCGCCGGCTTGGGCGATCTCGGCCACGAGCGGGGCGAGCTTCTCGCCCTGGCGACGGCCGGCGAACACCGGATGGCCCTCGGCGGCGAACCGGCGCGCGATCGCCGCACCGATGAAGTCGCCCGCGCCGACGATGGCGACGGATCCCGCGCCGCTCATCGCTCGCTCCTTCCCTGGGCGAAAAAAGCCGCGAACGCGTCTTGCGCCGCCTGGCTGCCGCGCAGCGCGTGGAACCGGACCGCCTCGGCCGCGATCGCCTCGCGCACGGCGGCCTCGGTTCCCCGGCGCAACAGGGCCTTGGTCGCCCGCACCGATTCCGCCGGCAGCGCGGCCAGCGCGCGCGCGCTCGCCATCGCCGCCGCCAGCGCCGCGTCGGGGTCGGTCAGGCTGTTGGCGATGCCGGCGCGCAGCGCTTCCTCGGCGGAGAAGGCGCGGCCGAGCAGCAGCAGTTCGGCGGCGAATTTCGGCCCCGCGGCGAGTGGCAGCAGATAGCTGGAGGCACCCTCCGCGCACAGCCCGAGCGGCACGAAGGGCAGGCGGAACTGCGCGTCCCGCGCGGCATGGACGAGATCGCAATGCAGCAGCATCGTGGTGCCGATGCCGATCGCGAAGCCCTCGACGGCGGCCACCAATGGCTTCGGGAAGCTGCTGATCACGGCGAGGAAGTCGAGCCCGGCGCTGGCCGGGAGCGCGGCCGGGTCCGCCGGCGTGGACGATGCTTCGGCGTCGCGGAAGTCGGCGAGATCATTGCCGCTGGTAAAGCAGCCGCCCGCCCCGGTGAGGACCACCGCGCGGACCTCATCCGCCGCGGCGGCTTCGGCCAGTGCCGCGCCCAGTGCACGGTAGGTGGCGCGATCGAGCGCATTCCGCCGGCGAGGGCGATCGATGGTCAGGGTCCGAACCCCGGGCTCCGGCGTGGCCACCGCAACGCTCGCGGATTGAATGGTTGCGTCCATCATCGCCGCTGTTCCTCCCCCGCCGCCCGGCGCCGCTCCGGCGAGCCCCGGGCCGCGCCGAGTCGCTGCCTACCGGGCTCTCGCATGGCCGCCAGCCGCCGTCAACGACAGCGGCGGGCCGCGTCAGCGGCGTTCGGCGAAGAACGCGCGCAGCAGATCGCCCGCCTCGGTCTCGCGCACCCCGCCGATAATCTCGGGCGCGTGGTGGCAGGAGCGGGCAGCGAGAACCCGTGCGCCGTGCTCGACGCCGCCGCCCTTGGGGTCATAGGCCCCGAACACCAGGCGACGGATGCGGAACAGGCTCGCCGCCTGGGCGCACATCGGGCAGGGTTCGAGGGTCACGAACAGATCGCACCCTTCCAGCCGCGGCCGGCCG
>JAJZFF010000689.1 GCA_021805485.1 Pseudomonadota bacterium | reverse complement strand
ATGATCCGGCGACGGCGCTGTTCCGCGGCAAGGTCGACATGGACGAGGAAGGCTATATCCGCACCGTGCCGGGCACGGCGCAGACCTCGGTGCCTGGCGTCTTCGCCGCCGGCGACGTGCAGGACCGCGTCTACCGCCAGGCGGTGACCGCCGCCGGCACCGGCTGCATGGCCGCGCTGGAGGCCGAGAAATTTCTTGCGCACCACGCGCAAATCGAACAACAGGCTGCATGAGACGATATAAAAGACGGCCCCGAACGCGGCCGGGAAAGGGATGCTCACCGTGACAGGCAATCACATGGACTGGGACAAATTGCGCGTGTTTCACGCGGTCGCCGAGGCGGGCAGCTTCACCCATGCGGGCGATGTGCTCAACCTCTCGCAATCCGCGGTGTCGCGGCAGATTTCGGCGCTGGAGGAGGCGCTGGCGGTGCCGCTGTTCCACCGCCACGCGCGCGGGCTGATCCTCACCGAGCAGGGCGAGCAGCTCAACCGCACGGTGCGCGACGTCTTCGCCAAGCTCGCCATGACCGAGGCGCTGCTGGCCGAGAGCAAGGAACGCCCGGCCGGGCGGCTGAAGGTGACGACGACGCACAGTTTCGGCGTGGTCTGGCTCGCCCCCCGCCTGCGCGCCTTCCTCAAGCAGTATCCGGACGTCAGCATCTCGCTGCTGCTCGACGATGTCGATCTCGACCTCGCGATGCGCGAGGCGGATGTCGCGATCCGCATGCATCCGCCCCGCCAGCCCGACCTGGTGCAGCGCAGCCTGGGCGAGATTCGCTGGCAGATCTTCGCCTCGGAGGACTATCTGCGCGAGGTGGGCAAGACCCCCGAGCGGCCGGAGGATCTCGACGATCACCGCCTGATCCTGTTCGGCGACCGCAAGCCGCCGGTGGCGGACGTCAACTGGATCGCCAGCATCGGCCGGCCGGATGGCGCCGCCCAGCGCGCCGGCGCGCTGGAGGTGAACTCGCTGCAGGCCATGCTGGTCGCCATCCGCAGCGGCATCGGCATCGGCGCGGTGCCGGACTACCTGACGGAAGACACCACCGGCCTCGTCCGCATCCTGCCGGAGGTGAAGGCGCCGAAGATCGACATGTATTTCGTCTATCCCGAGGAATTGCGGAACTCGAAGCGCGTCTCCGTCTTCCGGGACTTTCTCGTCACCGAGATCGGCCGCCGCTGAGCGCGCCGCCGCCCGCCGCGCGCGGGCGGCGGGCCATTGTCCTGGCCTCATGGGTGGGGCGCAAGGCGGGAACTGGCGGGATCTTCCGCCCGGTGCCAGAGTTTCCGCCATGCGAATGGCACCCGACCTGACGTTTCTACCGGCATGTTCATGAGGGTCCCGCGCCAGGCGGCGGCATCGCGCTGGGCCTTGCTCGTGCTTGCGACCGTGGCGCTGTCCCTTCTGCTGGCGCGGGTGGGGGTGCCTTCCGCGGCGCTGTTCGCGGCGCTGTTCGTCGCCACCGCGCTTGCCCTGGCCGGGCTGGCGCCCGAGGGCGTGCCGCGCGGCGCGACGCTCGCGGCGCAGGCGGTGCTCGGCGTCGTCATCGGCGCGCTGGTCCGTGCCTCGACGCTGCGCGCGCTCGCCGCCCATGCGGTGCCGGTGGTGATCGTCACCTTCATCACATTGCTGGTCTCGATCGGCGCCGGGCTGCTGATGGGGCTGCGCCGCGATGTGGACGCGACGACGGGGGCGCTGGCGCTGACCACCGGCGGCGCCTCGGCCGTCGTGGCGCTGGCCGCCGAACTCGGCGCCGACATCCGCATGGTCGCGGTGGTGCAGTATCTGCGCGTCGGCTTCGTCACCGCGACGATGCCGCTGGTCGCCGCCTTCGTGTTTCATGCCGCCGGGCATCCGGCGGCGGCGCCGCGGCCGGCCGGGCTGGCGGGGCTTGCCCTCGTCGCCATCGCCGCGCCGGCCGGCCTGGTGCTCGCGCGCCTCACCCGCATGCCGGCCGGGCCGCTGCTCGCCCCGCTGATCGTCGCCGCCGGGATCACCCTCACCGGCCGCACCGGCGGCGCGAGCGTGCCGTTCCCGATCGTCGATCTCGCCTATGCGGCGATCGGCTGGCAGGCCGGGGTGCGCTTCACCCGCGGCCGGCTCGCCGAGATCGGCCGCGCGCTGCCGACGGCGCTGGCGCTCATCCTGCTGGTGAACGTGATCTGCGCCGGGCTTGGCGTTCTGCTCGCGCATCTCGCCGGCGCCTCGGATTTCGACGGCTATCTCGCCACGCTGCCCGGCGGCATCTATGCCGCGCTGGCGATGGCGATCGCCGCCCGGACCGACGTGACCTTCGTGCTCGCCGTGCATGTGCTGCGGGTGGTGCTGGTGATGTTCACCATGCCGCTCTTCGCCCGCCTGCTGCGCCGCCGTGCCGGCTTGAGCGGCTGACTATTCCGCCGCCGCCGGCAGTCGCGGCGCGGCTGCCGGGGCCGGCGCGATGAAGGCGGCCTCGCGCTCCGCCCAGCGTGCCCCGGCGGCGGCGAGGTTGCGTGCCTTCACATGGCCGAAGCCGCGGATCTCGGCGGGAATCGCGGCCAGCGCCAGGGCGGCGGCGAAGTTGTCCTCGGCCAGCATCAGCGCGATCCGCCGCGCCGTGGTCTCGTAGCGGCCGATCAGCGCGCGCTCGCCCCGCCGCTCGGCGCTGTGGCCGAACGGGTCGAGCACCGTGCCGCGCAGCACCTTCAGCGGCGCCAGCGCGGCCAGCGCCTTCAGCATCCAGGGGCCGTATTCGCGCTTTTGCGGCAGGCCGGTCACCTTGTCGCGCCGGGCGAGCAGCGGCGGGGCGAGGTGCAGGCGGATATCCCGCGTGTCGGTGAAGGTGCGCGCGAGCTCGGCGCGGAATGCGGGACGGGAATACAGCCGGGCGACCTCGTATTCGTCCTTGTAGGCCATCAGCCGGTGCAGCGTGCGCGCCACGGTTTCGGCGAGTTCCGTCGAGTCCGGCCGCACCGCCCGCTCGGCCTCGCGCACGGCGGCGACCGTCTCGGCGAAGCGCGCGGCGTAGCGGCGGTTCTGGTAGGCGGCGAGATCGTCGCGCAGCATGTCGAACAGCGCGTCGAACCCGGAAGGCTCGGCCCCCGGCGGTGCCGCCACCGCCGCAACGGTGCTGCGGTCATGCGCCGCGGCGCGGCCCCAGGCGAAGGCGGCGAGGTTGAGGGCGACCGCCTGCCCGTTCAGCTCCACCGCCTGCGCGATCGCCGCCCGGCTCACCGGCACGAGCCCGCGCTGCCAGGCATAGCCGAGCAGGAACAGGTTGGTCGCGATCGCGTCCCCCATCAGCGCGGTGGCGATGGCGGTGGCCTCGATCGTGTCGAGATGCGCCTCGCCCACCCGGCGCGCCAGGCTCTGCCGCAGCCGCGCCATCGGCAGCGAGAAGGCGGGGTTGCGGGTGAACTCCCCGGTGATCGTCTCGTGCAGGTTGACCACCGCCCGGGTCTGTTCGCCGAGGCAGTCGAGCGTCTCCCGCTCGCCGGCGACCAGCGCGTCGCAGCCGAGCAGCAGGTTGGCCCGGCCGGCCGGCACCCGCAGCGCCTGCGCCGCCCCGGCCGCCGCCCCGAAGCGCAGATGCGAGACCACGGCGCCGCCCTTCTGCGCGAGGCCGAGCACATCGACCACCGAAACCGGCGTGCCGTCGAGATGCGCGGCCATGCCGAGCAGCGCGCCGATCGTCACCACGCCGGTGCCGCCGATCCCGGCCACCACCATGTCCCATTCCGGCGGCGGCAGCGCGGGTTCGGGCAGGTCATTGGGCGGGGCCGCGCGCGTCGCCTCCGGCCGCTTCAGCCCGCCGCCATGCACGGTGACGAAGCTCGGGCAGAACCCCTCGACGCAGGAGAAATCCTTGTTGCAGGCGGACTGGTCGATCGCCCGCTTGCGGCCGAACGGGGTTTCCACCGGCACCACGGCGATGCAGTTCGACACCAGCGAACAGTCCCCGCAGCCCTCGCAGACGCGCTTGTTGATGAAGGCGCGCTTCGCCGGGTCGGCCATCGTGCCGCGCTTGCGGCGGCGGCGCTTCTCGGTCGCGCAGGTCTGGTCGTAGACGATCGCGGTGACACCGGGGATCTCGCGGATGGCGCGCTGGATCGCGTCCAGCTCGCGGCGGTGCGATACCCTGACGCCGGGCGCGAGATCGGCAACACCCCGGTATTTCTCCGGCTCGTCGGTGACCACCTCGATCCGCCGCACCCCTTCGGCGGCGAGTTCGCGGGTGATCTGCGGCACGCTCAGCGGCCCGTCGACATGCTGGCCGCCGGTCATCGCCACCGCGTCGTTGAACAGCACGCGATAGGTGATGTTCACCCCGGCGGCGATGGCGGCGCGGATCGCGAGCAGGCCGGAATGGTGATAGGTGCCGTCGCCGATATTGGCGAAGACGTGCCGCTCGGTGGTGAACGGCGCCTGGCCGATCCAGGCCGCGCCCTCGCCGCCCATGTGGGAATAGACATCGGTCGCGCGGTCCATCCACGTCGCCATGAAATGGCAGCCGATGCCCGCCATCGCCCGCGAGCCCTCCGGCACTTTCGTGCTGGTGTTGTGCGGGCAGCCGGCGCAGAAATGCGGCACCCGGTGGGCGCCGAAATCGAGCGCGTGGCCGGCCTCGATCGTCGCGGCGAGGTGCGCGAGCGCCGCCTCCCGCGCCTCGTCCGGCAGGAGGCGCTGCGCCCGCCGGCCGAGCCCGAGCGTCACATCGGCGGCGGAGAGGTCGCTCTCGGCGCGGAACAGCGTGGCCCCGGTCTCGTCGCGCTTGCCGACGATGCGTGGCGCGCCGGCCATGCCGTAGAGGATCGCCCGCAGCTGGTCCTCGATCACCGGCGCCTTTTCCTCGACGACGACGATCTCCTCCAGCCCGCGCGCGAACTCCCGCACGATCCCGGGCTCGACCGGCCAGGTCATGCCGAGCTTGAGCACGCGGGCGAAGCCGAGCCCGAGATCGGCCCGCGCCTGCTCGACATCGAGAAAGGATTTCCCGGCGGTGACGATGCCGAGCCGCGCGCCGGGGGCGGGTTCGACGATGCGGTTGATCCGGTTGGCGGCGACGAAATCCATCAGCGCCGGCCGGCGCAGGCCGAGCACCCGCGCCTCCTGCGCCAGCACCGGCTCGTGCAGCCGCATCGCGACGCTGTCGGGGTCGATGTCGGGCAGGATGATCGGGACATCGAGGCCGGTCTCGACCGAGGCGGTGCAGTCGATGATCTCCTCGACCGTCTTGAACCCGACATAGAGGCCGGAATGGCGCGAGGCCGCCCAGCCATAAAGCCCGAGTTCGAGAATGTCCGCCACCGAGCTCGGCGCCAGCACCGGCACGCCGGCGGCGATCAGCGCCGGCTCGCTCTGATGCGCGACGGTGGAGGATTTCGCCGCATGATCGTCGCCCGCGACCACCAGCACGCCGCCGTGGCGCGTGGTGCCGGCGTAATTGGCGTGCTTGAGCGCATCGCCCGAGCGGTCGACCCCCGGCCCCTTGCCATACCACATGGCGAACACGCCCTGGTGTGTGGCGCCGGGGAAGAGCGGGACGATCTGGGTGCCCCAGATTGCGGTCATCGCCAGGTCCTCGTTCACGCCGGGGCGGAAGACGATGCCCTCCGCCGCCAGCACCGCGGCGGCGGCATGGGCCTGGATGTCCACCGCGCCGAGCGGCGAGCCGCGATAGCCGGAGAGAAACCCCGCCGTGTTCAGCCCCGAGGCCGCGTCGCGCCGGCGCTGCGCCAGCAGCAGGCGGATCAGCGCCTGGGTTCCGGTCAGGATCACCCGTCCGGGGCCGGGGCGGTAGCGGATGTCGAGCATGGTGTCGGCGGTCTTCATGCGGAATTTCCCCCGCCCGGCCTTTGCGCCGGGCTTTTTATCCGCCGCGAATTATGCGCCGCGCGATCGAAATTTGCGAGCAAAATCAGGTTTTTGTCCGGATCGTAACGGCTTGCCGATCGCTGCGCGCGGCGGCGCCGCGCGGCAATCCCGCTGCCCTCGCGCCGCGTGGATCGCGAAATTTTATTGCGCGGGGGACGAGGCGGCCCGGATGCCGCGCCGCATCATCACGGAAACGTGATTTCGTCCGCGCCGCGCGGCGCGGGGCAAAACGTCAGTGGCCGATCGCGGCGGGTTCGGCGTCGGCCTCGTCGGTGTCGGTGCCGTCGGTTGCCACGGTTTCGCGCAGCGGCGTGTCCTCCACCCGGATGGCCGCGACGAGGCCGAGCAGGGCGAAGCCGGCGGTGATCAGGAACGCCGCGTGGAATGCCGCCGGCAGCGCCGGGTTCGCCGCCATCGCGCGTTCGGCCGCGGCGCCAGGCGCGTCGATCTGCCCGCCGAGGCGCAGCAGCAGCACGGTGCCGGCGATGGTCGCGCCGAACGCGCC
>JAJZFF010000258.1 GCA_021805485.1 Pseudomonadota bacterium | reverse complement strand
GGACGGGTTGCCCGGCGCCTCGAGCGCGGCGAGAACGGCCGCACGCGCTTCCGGGCGCAGCGGCTCGCTGGCGTTGGCGTCGAGATAGACCATCGCGGCCGGCTATTCCGCCGGCTCGCAGGTCCCCGGCTGCACCGGGGTCGCCTGGTGCTCGGCGGCGATGGCGCCGAGGCGCGCCTCGACCTCGGTCAGCTCGGCGCGGAGGCTCTCGAGATCGCGCAGCAGCGGGTCGATCGCCGCCTCGATCGGGGTGCCATACGGGACGAAGTTGGCGCGCTCGCGCTTGCGCTCGATCCGGCGGGCGGGAATGCCGGCGACGGTGACGCCGGCCGGCACCGGCTGGACGACGACGGCGTTGGCGCCGATTCGCGCATTGTCGCCGATGGTGATGGCCCCGAGCACCTTGGCGCCGGCGCCGATGATGACATTGCGCCCGATCGTCGGGTGGCGCTTGCCGCGCTCGGAGCTGGTGCCGCCGAGCGTGACCTGATGGTACATGTAGACATCGTCGCCGACTTCGGCCGTCTCGCCGATCACCACGCCCATGCCGTGGTCGATGATGACGCGCCGGCCGATGCGCGCGCCCGGGTGGATTTCAATTCCGGTGAGCATGCGGCCGAGATGGGCCAGAAATCGTCCGAGCAGTCGGATTTTGTGGCACCATAGCCAGTGTGCCAGGCGATGCCAGACAATCGCGTGCAATCCTGGATAGCAAAGCAGGACTTCAAGATCGGACCGCGCCGCCGGATCCTTCTCACGATAGGCCCGGATGGTTTCGCGCAAAAACATGAAGGCCATGCGACATTTCCATTATCAAACGGCGGAGGTCCGCCCTATATTGACTGCATCGGCGGGAGGCTTCCGACCATCCCGTGTTTCGGGTCAGGGCGGCAGCAAAGGAGAGACGAACGAGGCGCACCTCGCCTCGCAGCGGCAGGGGCGCCTGTGGCAATTCGAACGATCGGCCTTCCGATGGTCACGGCTTGGCAGTCTCCGTCCAGGTCATTGCGTATCGTGCCAGGTCATTGCGTATCGTGTCGGTCAGATGGGCATGCCGCAAGTCCTGCAAAAGGGGAGAGGCGGAGGGGAGAAATGGGCCGGCGCCGGGCGGAAACGGTCGGAACGCCGGAAGGGGCAAGGGGTATGGCCGGGGCCACCGGCAGAGCGTGGTGAGTGGCCGACGGTGATGAGTGATCGATGCGTCCGGACCGGTCCGGACGCGAGCAGGAAACGGAAACTGGAACGCGATGCCTGAAGTCATGTTTGCCGGCCCGGACGGGCGGCTCGAAGGTCGCTACCATCATTCCAAGCAGAGTGGCGCGCCTCTGGCGCTGGTGCTGCACCCGCACCCGCTGCATGGGGGGACGATGAATAATCGGATCACCTATGCGATGTACCAGTCCTTCCAGCGGCTGGGCTTCTCGGTCATGCGCTTCAATTTCCGTGGCGTCGGCCGCAGCCAGGGCCGCTATGACGGCGGTATCGGCGAGATCGGCGATGCCGCCGGCGCGCTCGACTGGCTGCAGGCGGTGAACCCGAGCGCCGGCGGGCTGTGGATCGCCGGCTACTCGTTCGGCGCCTTCGTCGGCATGCAGCTACTGATGCGCCGGCCGGAAGTCTCCGGCTGGGTCAGCGTCGCGCCGCCGGCAAGCCATTATGATTTCGGCTTTCTCGCGCCCTGCCCCTGCGGCGGGCTGATGATCCACGGCGACGCCGACGAGCTGGTGCCCGAGCCCTCGGTCAAGAAGCTGGTCGAAAAGCTCAACACCCAGAAGGGCGTGCGGGTTGATTACCGGGTCTTCGCCGGGGCCGACCATGTCTTCGCCCAGCACGCCGATCAGGTCGCGACGGCGCTGGAGGACCATGTCGGCAAGGCGATGAGCGCCCGCGCCATGCCGCTCGCCGCCGACTGAACCCGCCAGAACCGGTCAGCCCCCGGGTGGACCTCCCGCCCGGGGCTGAGACCGCACGCAGGCGTCTGCTACGCCTCGTGGAATTTCAGCAACCGCCCGGCGTTGCCCATCACCGCCAGCGTGCCGACATTGTGCAGCACCGCCGCGATCAGCGCCCCTGAGGGGCCCAGCAGCCCGGTCGCGGCCAGGCCGATCACCACCACCGTCCAGCCCAGCCCGACCGCGACATTGGTGTGGATGGTGCTGCGGCAGCGCCGGCTGAGCCGCACGCAGGTCGCCAGGCGGCGGAGATCGTTGCTCATCAGCACGACGTCGGCCGAAGCCAGCGCGACATCGGTGCCCTGCGCCCCCATCGCCACCCCGACCGCGCCCGCCTTCAGCGCCAGCGCGTCGTTGATGCCATCACCGACCACCAGCGGCCGGTAGCCGGCCCGCGTCTCAGCCAGTACGCATTCCAGCTTTTCCTCCGGTAGCGCCTCCGCGCGCACCTCCGTCACGCCGAGCCGCGCCGCGATCGAGCGCGCGACGGAGGCACGGTCGCCGGTCAGCAGCAATTGCCGGCGCAGCCCGAGTGCCTTGAGGTCGGCGATGGCGGCGCGGGCCTCGGCGCGCGGCTCGTCGGCCAGCAGCATCCAGCCGAGAAAGCTCTCGCCACGGCCGACGCCGGCGATCGGGCCGTCATGGGCGGGCGGCGGGGGGGCGATCACGCCATGTTCGGCCAGCAGCTCCGGCCGGCCGAGCACGACGGTCTCGTTGCCGAGTCGGCCGACGACGCCGAGCCCGCGCGCCTCCTTGACATCCTCGAGCGGCAGGATCGCACCGAGCGGGGCCAGCGGCGCCAACGCGCGGCTGACCGGGTGGTTGCTCGCGGCGCCGAGCGCGCCGGCGACGGATTTCAGCGCATCGACATCGACCCCCGGCGCCGCCCGCGCTTCCGCCAGGCGCAGCTGGCCGAGCGTCACCGTACCGGTCTTGTCCAGGATCACGGCGTCGACGCTGGCGAGATCCTCGAGGAAGGCGGCGCCCTTGACCAGGATGCCATGCCGCCCGGCCACCGCGATGGCCGCGATCGAGGTCGCCGGCGCCGCCAGCACCAGCGCGCAGGGGCAGGAGGCGACCAGCACCGCCAGCATGCCCGCCGTGCTGCCGGAGGCGAACCAGACGCCGAATGCGGCCAGCAGCACCAGGATGGTGTAGCGCCCGGCATGGTGTTCGAGCAGGCGGGTGACCGGCGGCTTGGCCTGCTCGGCCTGCTGCATCAGCGCGATCACCCGGCCCAGCGTGGTCTGCCCGCCGACGCGCGTCACCTCCACCTCGAGGACGCCATCGAGATTGAGCGAGCCGCCGAACACCGCGCCCCCCGGGCCGAGCTCGGCCGGCACCGATTCGCCGGTGATCGAGGCGGTGTCGATGCTGGCCATCCCGGTGCGGATCAGGCCATCGGCGGGGATGCGCTCGCCCGGCCGCAGCGCGATGCGGTCGCCGGGGCGCAGCGCCTGCGCGTCCACCTCCTCGGCGCGGCCATCGGCGCCGAGCCGGCGCGCCTTGCCCCTGGTCAGCCGCCCCAGGGCGCGGATCGCCTCCTGCGAGCCGAGCAGGGACCGCTCCTCCAGCACGTGCCCGACGGTCATCACCAGCGGCAGCAGCGCGGCGGTGGTGAGGTCGCCTTCGGCCCAGGCGGCGATGAGGGCGAGTGCGACGAGCTGGTCGGTGACGCCGTGCAGGTCCGGGTGGCGCAGGCTGTACCAGGCCGCCTGCAGCGCCGGCACGGCGACGAGGAGGGCGGCGAGGCCGGCGACGAGTTCGGCGATGTCGAGCTGGTCCGGCGCCGCCAGCCGCAGCACCGTGGACAGGATCAGCAGCCCGGCGGTGATCAGCGACAGGGTCAGGCGCACCGCCAGCGAGCGCCGCTCGCCCTGGCTCAGCAACCCGGTTTCGGCGAGGGCCGCGCTCATGGCCGCGTTCCTTTGCCGTCACCCGCGGGCGGGGCGGAGGGTGCGGGCAGGGACGGGCCGGGCAGGTAGAGATGGCCGGCGGCGCCGGGCTCGACACTGTCCACCTCGCCAGCCCGGCGCAGCACCGCGCCGACGCGATCGGCGTAGAGCCGGGTCAGAAGTACTTGGCCGAGTTCGCCTTTGAGCTGCGGCGCCAGCGCGGCGATGCGCGCCGCCCGCGCCAGCGCATCGGAGCGGCGTTCCGCCGCCGCGGCCTCGGCGTCGGCCACGATCCGGTGCGCCTGCTGCTCCGCCTTCGCCGCGCTCGTGGTCGCGAAGCTGCGGGCCTCGGCGATGAGCTGGTTGGCGGTCTGCGTCACCGTCAGCACCCGATCGAACGCTGCCTTGGCGTTGCTGGGCAGGGCGGCGGCGAGGTCGATGCGGCTGACGGTGACGCCGAGCCCGGCGCCGGCGGCGGACCGCCGCTCTGATGCGCCGGCGGCGGCGAGCGCGGCCAGGCGTTGGTTCATCGCCCGCACGAGGTCCGCGCGCAGCCGCTCGCGCCCGCCGGACATTCCCGCCTCCTCCGGCCGCGCCACCAGGATCTCGTCGAGATCGCGCGCGGCGCAGACGGCGGCGGCGCTGGCGGCGAAAATCCGCTCCAGCGCCGGGCGCACATGCGCCTCGGCGACGACGAAGGCGAGCGGGTCGCTGATCTGGTAGAACACGGAGGCCTGGAGATGCACGACGCCGCCATCCCCGGTGAGCAGAAAGCCGGCATTGCCGCGCGCATCGGTGCTGATCTGGAACTCCGGCGGCCGGCCGGCCATCATGAAGCCGTGCTCGTCGAACCGGCTGATGCGCAATTCGATCTGCCTGTCCGCGGCGGGGATCAGCAGCACCTGCTCGATCGGCCGCGGCCAGGCCAGCACCAGCCCGGCGCCCTGCAGCCGGACGATGGCGCCGAGCCGCAGCACCACCGCGCGGCTGTCGGACGGCACGCGGCGGATGTTCGAGCAGGCCCAGGCGGCGGCGAGGCCGAGCACCAGCAGGAACAGGAAGCGGAAGGCGAGGCGGACCGACTGCGCGAGCGGCCCTTCCGGAAGCCTGGCGGGCGCGCTCATGGCTTTGCCGCCGCCGGCTCCGCCTCCCTCGCCGGCCCGTCCACCAGCAGGCGGAAGGGGGCGGCGTCGGTGCGCAGGATCAGGCGCGCGTTGGCGCCGATGATCTGGTCCAGCGCGTCGAAGCTGCGCAGCATCGTGTAGAGATCCGGCGCGCTGGCATAGGCGCGGGCGGCGATGCCGGCGGCCTCGGCGCGCGAATTTGCCTCGATCCCAGCCGCCTCGGTGCGCGCCTTGGCGACCAGGATCCGCGCGTCGCGATCGGCGCCGGCGCGAATCTCGGCGGCCTGGCGCTCGCCCTGGGCCAGACGCTCGGTCGCCACCGTCTGCCGCTCGGCGCGCATCCGCGCCACCGTGGCGGCCAGCGTCTCGGCGGGCAGTGTCAGGCTCTCGATGCCGACCTGGCGGATGGTGATGCCGTAGGCTTGCCGGACCTGCTCCTCCAGCCGCTCACGCAGCCGGCGCTCGAACGCGCCGAGCTGGACCTTGGCCGGATCCGCGTTCACCAGGCTGGCGAGGTCGAAGCCGCTGGCGGTGATTTCGAGGGTCGAGCGGATGAAGCTGCGCAGCTGCTCGGCGGCCTCGTCCGGCTGGTTGCGCACGGCGCGCAGGAACTGGCGGATCGCATCGGGCTCGTCCGGCACCTGCCAGGCGAGATAGGCCTGGACCAGGATGCGCAGCCCGTCACGCGTGCCGACATCCTGTAGCCCGCTCGAAGTGGTACGCAGGCGGAGATCGACGCGGATCGTGTTCTCGATCGGGGCGGGAATGCGCAGGGCGAGGCCGGGGGCGGTGATGACGCGGACCGGGTTGCCGAACCGGGTCACCACCACCGCCTCGCCCGGACTGACCAGCACCAGGCAGGCGGCGAGCACGGCGACGAGCACGACGAGGAAGGCGACGGCGAACCGCACCGAGGCGCCGAGCCGCCGTGCCGCCGGCGAGACCGGCCCGTCCGGCGGGGCGGCGCCTTCGCCCCCATGCCCATGGTCGTGATCATCGCCGTGATGACCGTGGTGGTGGTGGTGATGGCCGTGCAGGAGCGACATGAGGGAATCCGGAGCGAGGCGTCAGGGAGCGGGGGCGGCGTAGTCGCGCAGGTCCAGCGTCGGCGCCGAGTCGGCCAGCCTTGGGTCGAGCAGCAGCAGCCGGGCGCGGGCGAGGGCCGTCTGCAGGCGCTGCAGCCGCCGGTCGAGCAGGAAGGAGGCCGGCGCGGCGCTCCAGGCGGCGCGGTCCGCGGCGAACAGCGTCTGCTCGGCGCGCGCCTCGCCGACCCGCTCGGCGGCCGCGGCTTCGGCTTCGTCCTGGGTGGTGACCGCCTCGGTCCGCGCCGATTCGAGCCGCTTGGCCAGCGCGCCGTGCTCCTCGGCAACCACGAGGCGGGCCTTGATCT
>JAJZFF010000030.1 GCA_021805485.1 Pseudomonadota bacterium | reverse complement strand
ACGGTGGTCGAGCGCGGGCCGGACTGGTTCGCCGTCGAGGTTTCCGGCGAGACGCTGTCGAAGACCACGCTCGGCGCGTGGCGCACCGGCACCAGGATCAATCTCGAGCGCGCGCTGCGCATGGGCGACGAACTGGGCGGCCATGTCGTCTCCGGCCATGTCGACGGGCTGGGCGAGGTGGTGTCGACGCGGCCGGAGGGCGGCTCGACGCGCTGGCGTTTCCTTGTGCCGCGGGAACTGGCCCGCTTCATCGCGCCGAAGGGCAGCGTTGCGGTGAACGGTGTCTCGCTGACGGTGAACGAGGTTGACGGCGCGGAATTCGGGGTGAACATCATCCCGCACACGGAAACGCACACCAATTTCGCCACGCTGGCGGTCGGCGATGCGGTGAATATCGAAATCGACATGCTGGCCCGCTATGTCGCGCGGCTGGCGGAGGTAGCCTGATGGATCAGCTCAAGACCGCATCGCTGCAGCAATACCTTGCCTCGGCCGAGGAGATCATCGAGGAAGCGCGCGCCGGGCGGATGTTCATCCTGGTGGATGACGAGGACCGGGAAAACGAGGGCGACCTCGTGATCCCCGCCCAGTTCGCGACGCCAGACGCCGTGAATTTCATGGCCCGGCACGCGAGGGGGCTGATCTGCCTCGCGCTGACCCGCGCGCGCTGCGAGACGCTCGGGCTCAAGCTCATGGCGCAGTCGAACGGGTCGCGCCACGAAACCGCCTTCACGGTCTCGATCGAGGCGCGCGAGGGGGTGACCACCGGGATTTCCGCGGCCGACCGGGCGCGGACCATCGCGGTCGCCATCAATCCCGAATGCGGCGCCGCCGACATCGTCTCGCCCGGCCACATCTTTCCGCTGATGGCGCGGGACGGCGGCACGCTGGTCCGCACCGGCCATACCGAGGCGGCGGTGGACATTGCCCGCCTCGCCGGCCTCACGCCGGCCGGGGTGATCTGCGAGATCATGAACGAGGACGGGACGATGGCGCGGCTGCCGGACCTCGTCTCCTTCGCGCAATACCATAATCTCAAGCTCGGGACGATCGCCGACCTGATCGCCTATCGGCGGCGGATGGAGAAGCTGGTCCGCCGCGCGGGCGACGGGATGATCACCGATGGCGCCGGGCAGCAATGGCGCAGCGTGGTCTATGAGAACACGATCGACCAGGTCGAGCATGTGGCGCTCGTCAAGGGCGACATCGCGGCCGACGAGCCGGTGCTGGTGCGGATGCATGCGATCAGCACGATCGACGACATTCTGGGCGGCGAACATATCCGCGACCTGCGCCGGGCAATGGCGCAGATCGCCCAGTCCGGGCGCGGGGTTGTCGTGCTCATCCGCGAGGCGCGATCCGATGCGGTCTCTTCGCGGTTGCGGCAGATCGTCGGCGGGGCGCGCACCGGCGCTGTGCTGCGCGACTATGGCGTGGGCGCGCAGATCCTCGCGGATCTCGGCGTGCGCGACATGGTGCTGCTCTCCAACCACAAGCGCGCCGTGGTCGGGCTGGAGGGCTACGGACTCAACATTGTCGAGCAACTGCCGATCGAGGAGCCGTCGAAGCCATGAGCACGGCCGATGCCCCTGAAGCCGAGGTGCCCGAAGTGCCCGGCCCGGCGCCGAGCGTCCTGCTGATCCGCGCGCCCTATTACCGCCAGATCGTCGACGGCATGACGGATGCGGCGGTGCTGCTCCTCGGCCGGGCGAATGCGGCGGTCGAGATGATCGATGTCGCCGGGGCGTTCGAGCTGCCGCAGGCGCTCGCCATCGCGCTGCGCGGGCGGACGCGCTACGACGGCTATGTGGCGCTCGGCTGCGTCGTGCGCGGCGAGACCGACCATTACGATTTCATCTGCGATTCGGCGATGAACGGGCTGATGCAGGTGGCGATCGACTATGCGGCGCCGCTCGGGACGGCGCTGCTGACCGTCGATACCCTGGCTCAGGCCGAGGCGCGTTCGGCCGAGACCGGATCGAACAAGGGGGCCGAGGCGGCCGCGGCCTGCCTGCGGCAGATCGCCCTCGCGCGTCGTCTGGGGGCGGCATGAAACCGGCGGGAAACAAGGCCCGGCCTCGCACTCTCGCCCGCGCCGCGGCGGTGCAGGCGCTCTATCAGTGCGAACATGCCGGCGAGACGGCCGAGACCGTGATCGACCAGTTCGTCCGCCACCGTTTCGGGCGGATGGCGGGGATGCTCGGCGTCGAGGAAGGCGAGGTGCCGCCGCCCGACGTGCCGCTGTTCTCGCGCATCGTCCGCACCGCGACGGCGCAGCAGGACGTGGTCGATCCGCTGATCGCCGGCGTGCTGCCTGAAGCCTGGCCGATGCCGCGGCTCGACCCGGTGCTGCGCGCCCTGCTGCGCGCCGCCGGGGCCGAACTCTGGATGACCGACGGGCCGCCGGCGCGCGTCGTCATCAACGAGTATCTCGACGTGGCGCACGGGTTTCTCGAAGGTGAGGCGGTGCAGATGGGCAACGCCGTGCTCGACCGGATTGCCCGCACGCTGCGGGAGGGCGAGTTCGCCGACGAGGCCCGGGCTTGAGGCGAGCGGGCTTGAGGTGAGCGGCGAGTTCGGCCGCATCGCCCGGTATTTCGCGCCGCTCGCCGCGGCCGAGGGGCTGGGCCTTGCCGACGACGCCGCGCTGTGGACGCCGCCCGCCGGGCGCCAGGCCGTGCTGACGGTGGACCAGATGATCGAGGGCGTGCATTTCCTGCCGGACGATCCGGTCGATCTGGTCGCCCGCAAGCTGATGCGCCGGAATCTTTCCGATCTCGCCGCCATGGGCGCACGGGCGGAAGGATATCTGCTCACGACCGCCTTGCGCGCCGACACGCCGGAGACTTGGCTCTCGGCGTTTGCCGAAGGCCTTGCCGCCGACCAGGCGCTGTTCGACCTGTCGCTTTGGGGGGGCGACAGTACCTCGACGCCCGGTCCGGTCATGACGTCGATCACCATGATCGGCAGTGTCGCACCCGGGGCGGCGCTGCGGCGCGGTGGGGCGGTTGCGGGCGACGCGCTCTACGTCACCGGCACGGTCGGCGATGCGGTGCTTGGGCTGCATGCCGCCCGTGGCGAGATCGCCGATCCGACCGGCCATTTCCGCGCGCGCCGCCTGCTGCCCGAGCCGCGCATCGGCCTTGCGCTCGCGGGTCTCGTTCATGCCGCGATCGATGTTTCCGACGGGCTGGTGCAGGATCTCGGCCATGTGTGCCGCGCATCTTGCTGCGGCGCGGTGATCGAGGCGGACCGCGTTCCGCTGTCGCCGGCGGCGCGGGCGGCAGGACCCGCCTGGCGGGAGGCGATCCTCACCGGCGGCGACGATTACGAATTGCTGATCGCCGCCCCGGCGGGATCGGAACACGAGTTGCGGCGGGCCTGCGCGGGCACACCGCTCACGCGGATCGGGCATTTCGTCGCCGGTGTGCCCGAGGTGAAGGTGATGGACAAGGATGGCCAGCCGGTCACGCTGGCGCGAACCGGCTGGCAACATTTCTGACGCTGCGTCAGTTCTGTGGCGCCTTGAAGGCGACCTCCCGCTTGAGTGAGAACGGGTCGCTCGGGTTGCGCTGGTTCAGGAGATCCTGCAGCCGCAGTTCGACCGCACCGAGAATCTTCGGATGCGTCAGGCAGTAGAAGCGTCCTTCTTCGATGCATTCGAAGGTTTTGGCCGCAACGTCGGCCGCGCCGATCCGCCCTGAGGTGACCGCCTTGCGGGTCTGTTCCTCGGCGAGGCGCTGGCTTGCCGTCGGCGGCGCGTCGTTCTCGAGTTCGGCGGGGCGGTTGCGCGCCGCATCCTTGATGCCGGTATCGACGAAGGCGGGGCAGAGCACGGTGACACCGAGGCGCGATCCGGAAATCCGCAAATCCTGGAACAGTGTTTCCGACAGCGTGACGACACCGTGCTTGGAGACGTTATAGACGCCCATGGTCTGAGCCGAGATCAGCCCGGCGACCGAGGCGGTGTTGACGATGTGTCCCTCGTCGCCGTTCGCGATCATGCGCGGGACGAAGCAGCGCACGCCGTGGATCACGCCCCAGAGGTTGACGCCGAGCACCCATTGCCAGTCGCGCACCGAGTGTTCCCAGAGCAGCCCGCCGCCGCCGACGCCGGCGTTGTTGAACAGCAGATGGGCGTTGCCGTACTGCGCGAACACCGCATCCGCGAACCGCTCCATCGCTTCGGCGCTGCTGACATCGACGCGTTCGGCCAGCACCTCGGCGCCGGCCGCGCGAAGTTCGGCGGCGATGGCGTCGAGCGCGTCGGGCTGGATGTCGGCGAGGGCGAGGCGCATGCCGCGGGCGGCGGCGATGCGGGCGAATTCGCGGCCGAAACCGCTGCCCGCGCCGGTGATGACGGCAACCCGGTTGTTGAATTCTTTCATGGCAGGATCACGATCTTTCCGGTGACGCGGCGCGCCGCCATATCCCGCAGCGCGTCTTCCGTCTGGTCGAGGCTGTAGGTTTTCGACACGAGCGGGCGGATTTCGCCGCGCGCCAGCATGGCGAACAGGTCTTCCATCATCCGGATCTGGTTCTTCGGCTCGCGGCGGGCGAATTCGCCCCAGAACACGCCGACCAGCGACGCGCCCTTGAGCAGCGGCAGGTTGAGCGGCAAGGACGGAATGGTGCCTTCGGCGAAGCCGATCACCAGATAGCGGCCGCGCCAGGCGATCGAGCGGAAGGCCGGTTCGGCGAGGTGGCCGCCGACGGGGTCGAAGATGACGTCCGGTCCCTTGCCGCCGGTGTGTTCGCGGATCGCGGCGCGCAGGTCCTCGGTGGCGTAATTGATCGTGGCATCGGCGCCGTGCGCGCGGCAGATCTCGAGCTTTTCCGCGGACGAGGCGGCGGCGATCACCCTGGCGCCCTTGGCCTTGGCGATGTCCACCGCGGCGAGGCCGACGCCGCCGGCGGCTCCCAGCACCAGGATCGTCTCGCCGGGCTTGATCTCGCCGCGATCGACCACGGCGTGGTGTGAGGTGCCGAAGGCGAGCATCAGCCCGGCGGCGACCTCGAACGAGACGTTGTCCGGCACCGGCACGCAGCGATGCGCGTCGAGCGCGATCTTTTCCGCAAATCCGCCGGTCGAGCAGAGGGCGAGCACGCGGTCTCCCGGCTTGTAGCCGGTGACGCCCTCGCCGACCGCCTCGATCTCCCCGGCGATTTCGGCGCCGGGGGTGAAGGGCAGTTCGGGCTGCACCTGATACTTTTTCTGGATGATCAGCACGTCCGGGAAATTCACCCCGGCCGCGTGAATCCGGATCAGCACCTCGCCTTTCTGCGGGACGGGATCGGGGATGTCGCGCAGGCGCAACGTCTCCGGCCCGCCCCACTCCTCGCAGCGGATCGCACGCATCAGGCCTGGCCCGGTTCGGACAGGCCGTCCGCGATCAGCACGTTCGGATAGCCGCCCGTGCGTGCCGGATCGGTGTTGCGGTAGCGCCGATGTTCAAGCCGGGCGAGCTGGTCGCGATGCACTTCGTCGGGCCCGTCGGCCAGGCGCAGCGTGCGCTGGTGGGCATAGGCCGAGGAGAGCCAGGTATCGGCCACGCCGCCGCCGCCGAAGGCCTGGATCGCCCAGTCGACCACCTTGCAGGCGACGTTGGGGGCGACGACCTTGATCATCGCGATCTCGGCGCGGGCTTCCTTGTTGCCCACCGTGTCCATCATCTGCGCGGCCTTGAGCGTCAGCAGGCGGGCCTGGTCGATCATGATGCGGCTTTCGGCGATGCGCTCGCGCCAGACGCTCTGCTCGATGACCGGCTTGCCGAAGGCGGTGCGGCTTTCGAGCCGGCGGACCATGCGCTCGAGCGCGCGGTCGGCCACCCCGATCGAGCGCATGCAGTGATGGATCCGTCCCGGCCCGAGGCGGCCCTGGGCGATCTCGAAGCCGCGGCCCTCGCCGAGCAGCATGTTCGCGGCCGGCACCCGCACCTTGTCGAAGATCATCTCGGCATGGCCGTGCGGCGCATCGACATCGCCGAAGACCGGCAAGGCGCGCTTCATCGTGACTCCCGGATGCGGGAAGGGCACGAGGATCATCGACTGGCGCTTGTAGGGATCGGGGTTTTCCGGATCGGACTGGCCCATCACGATCAGGATGCGGCAGCGCGGGTCGGGCGCGCCGGATGTCCACCATTTGTGGCCGTCGATGACGTATTCGTCGCCCTCGCGGCGGATCGAGGTCTCGATGTTCTTCGCATCCGACGAGGCCACGCGCGGCTCGGTCATCGCGAAGGCGGAGCGGATCTCGCCGGCGAGCAGCGGCTTCAGCCAGGCTTCCTTCTGCTCCGGCGTGCCATAGCGGGTCAGCACTTCCATGTTGCCGGTGTCGGGGGCGGAACAGTTGAACGCTTCCGG
>JAJZFF010000364.1 GCA_021805485.1 Pseudomonadota bacterium | reverse complement strand
GATCGAGAACACCGACCAGCGCTCGCAGGACTACGCCAACATCGCCGACCGTTTCCGCCCCGGGCATGCCGACATCGCCTATCACTGGAAATACGGCATCCGCGATCCGCGCGGCGGCGGCCGCTCCTCGGCGCGGGAGACGGCGACGCGCGTCGCCGCCGGCGCCATCGCCCGCAAGATCCTCGGCGAGCGCGTGCGGATTCGCGGCGCGCTGGTGCAGATGGGCCCGCACGTGATCGACCGCGCCCGTTTCGACTGGGCCGAGGTGGACCGCAACGCCTTCTTCTGCCCCGACCCCGAGGCCGCCAAGACTTGGGCCGAGGAGCTCGACGCCGTCCGCAAGGCCGGCTCCTCGCTCGGCGCCGTGGTGGAAGTCGTCGCCGAGGGCCTTTCCCCCGGCCTCGGCGCGCCGGTCTACGCCAAGCTCGATGCCGATCTTGCCGCGGCGATGATGAGCATCAACGCGGTCAAGGGCGTGGAGATCGGCGACGGTTTCGCCGCCGCCGCCCTGCGTGGCGAGCAGAACGCCGACGAGATGCGGATGAACGAGGACGGCACGGTCCGCTTCCTCGCCAACCACGCCGGCGGCGTTCTCGGCGGCATCTCGACCGGCCAGCCCGTCATCGTCCGCTTCGCGGTGAAGCCGACCAGCTCGATTCTCACCCCGGTGCACAGCGTCGATTCCGATGGTGACGAGGTCGATATCCAGACCAAGGGCCGGCACGATCCCTGCGTCGGCATCCGCGCGGTGCCGGTCGGCGAGGCGATGATGGCCTGCGTTCTGGCCGACCAGTTGCTGCTGCACCGCGCCCAGTGCGGCGAAACCGGTGCCGGACGCCTACCGCTGGCAAAAAAGTGATAGCGGGCCGGCAAGACGTGCGGTAGACACTTTGCTCATGAACAATTCACGCGCGCGCGCCGACATCCGGACCCAGGTCAACGCCCTGATCGAGCGTGCCGGCCGAAAATCCTGGGCGGCGCGCATCGAGCGCTTGCACGACGAGGCGGCGGCGAGCCCCCGTTACGGCCGACTGGTCGCGCTGCGCCACGCCGCCGAATTTGCCGCGGAGAAGGTCGCCCGCGACCTTCCGCTTGCGCAGGTGGACCATGTTCTCGCCGCCCGGGTCGCGGCTCTCGAAACCCTCGCCGCCGGGCTGGGCGATGCCGGACGCATTCGTTTCGAGGCAGCCCTCGCCGCCGCCCTTGAGGATGACGGCACGCTGATCCCGCTGCTGCACCTGAACGACACCGCGCAACGCCACCGCGCCATGGGCTTTGATGTCGCCTTCGCCGGGATGGACGAGGGTGTCATCTTCGACCTGCTGGCGACCCGCGAGGACGCAGTGGTGGAAATCGTCTGTGACACGCTCTCGGCCGAGGCCGGCCGTCTCGTGCACCGCGCGGCCTGGATGCGGCTGATGGACCGGATCGACCCCGACCTACAGACTTGGCTCTCTGCCCATCCCGGCCGCTATCTGCTGAAAATGACCCTCCCTCGCGGCCTGCGCGAGGCCGGGACAGACGGCACCGCCGCCCTTGCCGAACTGCATCGGCGGATCAATGGCATGCTCGCCTCCGCCCAGCGCTCCGATCACGACGAGGCCGCCGTCCTCAGGCTCGACCCGCTGATGCTCGCCGCCGCCCAGGCCAGCGAGAACGGGCTGATGAACCGCCTGCGCCACGAATTCGGCCCCGAGGCCAATCTCGCCGTAACCGGCGACGGCCAGGGCGTATTCGTCCTCGCCGCCCGCGCCGGCAGCGAGAACGAGGTGGCGGTGGCCATGCGCAACCGCCTCGCCGCCCTTGCGCCTTCGCGGCTGACCGGCACCCGTCCCGGCATCCTCGCGATGTTCATCGAGGATACCGACCGACTGGAATGGCGCCTCCTGCGCGAGCAACTCACGCTGGAGGGCGAGGCAAGGCAGTTTCTGACCTACCCCGAAGCAAAGCCGGTCGTCGCCGTCACCTGCACTTCACGGATCGAACTCTGCGCCGTGGATACTGCCGATGCGCTTCGCTTCCGCAATCCGACGCATCCTGCGGGCAAGCTTCCAGCCCTCGCCCCCGCCGTGCTCTCGGTCTGCTGAACCCGTCCGGCAAAGCCGATCTTCTCCAAGGGTTGCCAAAAGGTCATGTTTCGGCCCAGTCTTCGCTGACCGGTCACCATAAAAGGGGAGAGAAACATGACTTCTGGAGCCATGCGCCGGGTTCGGCGCAAATCCGTGGGCATCCTTGCCGTCGCCGCGCTGACAGCGCTCCCGTTGCTGGCCCACGCCAACCCGAAGCCGATCGTGGTCGGAATCACCGCCTGGCTCGGGTCTATACCGGGCCGTTCCATCGCCGATGGCGCGACCCTCGCCGCCGAGGAAATCAACGCCAAGGGCGGCGTGAACGGGCGACAGATCAAGCTGGTCATCGAGGACAATCACAATTCCACGACGGATGCGATCCGCTCGTTCCAGCGCATGGTGAGGCAGGACCACGCGGTGGCCATCGTCGGTGACTTCACCAGCGAGGTGGGTCTGGCGCTCGAACCCTGGGCGGCGCGCATGCACGAGCCGTTCCTCATCACCGGTGCTGCGTCGAACAAGCTCACGGAATTCGTGCATGCGAACTACGCCCAGCACAAATACATCTTCGAGCCCAACCTGAATTCGGGCGAACTCGCGCAGAACATCTGCGACGCGGCGAAATCCATCCTTGTCGGCAAGCTCCACATGAAGACCGCCGTCGTCATGAGCGAGGACGCCGCCTGGACCCTGCCGCTCGACGCCGGCTTCAACAAATGCCTGCCGAAAGCCGGGCTCAAGGTGCTGAAGGACATTCGCTTCGCGCCGAACACCTCGGACTTCACGCCGATCTACCAGAAGATCGAGGCGATGCATCCCGACGTGATCATCACCGGCTGGGCTCATGTGGGTGTGAAGCCGACCACCCAATGGGCAGAGCAGAACGTGCCGATCCCACTGATGGGCATCAGTTCGCAAGCGACCTCGACCACCTTCTGGAAAGCGACCAACGGGGCAACTCAGGGGGTCATCACCATCGCGCCGGCCGCCGCCGGGGTGGCGATCACGCCGAAGACGCAGCCGTTCATGAAGGCCTATCAGGCGAAATTCCACACCTCGCCGGCCTATACCGGCTTCACCACCTATGACGCGATGTATGCCCTCGCCGCCGCGATCGAACGGGCGAAATCGACCAAGGCGGGGCCGCTGGTCGCCGCCCTGGCCAAGACCGACCGCGTCGGCACCGAGGGGCCGATGCAGTTCAATGGGCCGAAGGCGCGCTTCGCCAACGGCATCGTCTATGGCAAGGGCCACGTCCGGTGGATCGACGTCCAGTGGCAGGACGGCACGCAGAAAGTCATCTGGCCGGCGGATCTCGCCAACGCGAAGCCGAAATTCCCGAGCTTCGTGAAGCTGCCGGGCTCGAAATAGCCCTTCCTGCCGGCCAGACCTGAACGGCCCGCGGCCGGAAACCATCCTCCGGCCGCGGGTTTTTCATGCCGCCCGGTCTGGACTTCGCGGCGCGGGGCCGCGAAACATCCGCCATCACCCAGTCCAACGGAGTATGTCGATGTCCCGTCTCACGCTCGAAGCCGCCAACCGCATCATCGAGGGCGCCCGCGCCAGGGGCCGCGAACTCGGCCTCGCGCCGCTCACCGTCGTCGTGCTCGATGCCGGCGGCCACATGATCGCCCTCGCCCGCGAGGACGGCTCGGGCATCGCCCGCGTCGAGATCGCCACCGGCAAGGCCTGGGGCGGCCTCGGCGTCGGCGCCGGCTCGCGCATGCTGTTCGACCGCTGGAACGCCGGCGGCGCCGGCTTCGTCACCGCCCTTGCCGCGGCGACCGGCGGGCGCATGGTGCCGGTGCCGGGCGGCGTGCTGGTCACCGCCGACGGCGCCGTGCTCGGCGCGGTCGGCATTTCCGGCGACACCTCGGACAATGACGAGGCCTGCGCCATCGCCGGCATCGAGGCCGCTGGCTTCACCCCCCGCGCGAACTGACCGAAGCGCCCGGAATCCCGTTATAATGAACTGATTATAAAACATGATCTCCGGCCGAGCGTTGGCCCGGCCGGAGCGCTCTCAGCCAGCCCCGCCGTTCACCGGCACGATGATCCAATTCGGCCCTTTCGGCCCGTCCACTAGCAGCGGCACCGTGTGCCGGCTGGCCTTCACTCCATCCTGCACGGCCGCCGGCGTGGTGACGAACTGCGGCCCGACCGCCTCGATCAGCGTATCTGGCGCCAGCCCCGCCCGCGCCGCCGGCCCGTCCTTGGCCACCGTCACGACGATCACGCCGGCACCGCCCGGATGCGCCGCAACACCGATGCCGAGCGCCGGAATCTCCGTCGGTTTCAGCGCGGCCGTCTTCGCGGCCTTGTCCTTCGCCCGCTTCGCCGCCTTTTCCGCGGGCGGAGGCTCGATCGTGATCGCCGCCTCCCTGGTCTTGCCGCCGCGTTCATAGCTCATCCGCGCCTCGTGCCCGACCGGGATCTCCGCCAGCGCGACCTTGAAATCATGCACCGTGGCCACCTTCCGGCCGTTCACCGCCGTCACCACGTCGCCCGGGCCGAGCTTGCCGGCGGAAGGCCCGTCCGCGACCACGCCGCCGACCACCACCCCATCGGTCGAGGCCAGATGCCAGGCCGCCTTCATGTCCTCCGACACATGCTCGATCCGCAGCCCCGCCCAGCCGCGCTTCATCGCGCCATCGGCGATGATCGCCGCCGCCACCGGCCGCACCATGCTCGACGGAATCGCGAACCCGATCCCGACCGACCCGCCCGAAGGCGAGTAGATCGCCGAATCGACGCCGATGACCTCCCCCTTCGCGTCCAGCAGCGGCCCGCCCGAATTGCCGCGGTTGATGGCGGCGTCGGTCTGGATGAAATCGTCATACGGCCCCGAGCCGATGTCGCGGTGCAGCGCGCTCACCACCCCCGCCGACACGCTGAAGCCGAGGCCGAACGGATTGCCGATCGCCACCACCCAGTCGCCGAGCACCAGCTGCGAGCTGTCGCCGAAATGCAGGAAGGGCACCGGATGATGCGCGTCGATCTTCAGCACCGCGAGATCGGCCTTCTTGTCCGAGCCGACCAGCTTCGCGGTGAAGATCGAGCCGTCATGCATCGTCACCTTGATCTCGCTCGCCCCGGCGATGACGTGATGATTGGTGACGATATAGCCGGTCGGGCTGATGAAGAACCCGGTGCCGAGCGCCTGCTCGGCCTTCGGCGGCACGATCAGCGTGCTCGTGTCCGCCGGCTCCGATTTCGAAGGCGCCGCCGCCCCCTGGTCGGGCGGCGGCATCTCGCCGGACTTGTCGCCCTTTCCCTTGGAGGGATCGATGCTCTCGATATCCACCACGGCGGGCAGCGCCGCGCGCGCCACCTGCGCGACCGCGGGCGGCGCCGGCACGGCATGGGCCGGGGACGAGGACAGCAGCAGGCCGAGCGCGAGGGCCGCGCCGGCGGTCGGAACCAAAATCGCGAAACGCATCATCCTGTCAGAGTGAGGCGAGATCGCCGATCCGGCAAGAGACCATCTCGCGGATTTGCGCGGGCGTGGCCCCGGCGTCCCGCAGATCGCGCAGCGTCGCCGCCCGGTCGCGCTTGGCCAGCCGCCGCCCCGCCGCGTCGCGGATCAGCGGATGATGGGCATAGGCCGGATGCGGCCAGCCCAGCAGCGCCTGCAGCAGCACGTGAACATCCGTCGCCGCCCGCAGGTCCTCGCCCCGCGTCACATGCGTCACCTCCTGCGCCGCATCGTCATGGCAGACGCAGAGATGATAGCTCGCCGGCACGTCCTTGCGCGCCAGCACCACATCGCCATGCGGCCGCGGATCGGCCTCCACCCAGCCTTCCGCCGCCTCGTGATAGCGCAGCCGCCCGGCCATCGCCGCGGCCCGGTCCATCCGCAGCCGCAGCGCATAGGGCTCGCCTTGCGCCGCCCGCGCGTCCGCCAGCGCCGGATCGAGCCCGCGGCAGGTGCCGGGATAGGCCGCCTCGGCCCCGTGCGGCGCGCCGAGGGCCGCGGCAATCGCCGCCCGCGTGCAGAAGCACCGGTAGAGCAATCCCATCGCCTCCAGCCGCGCCAGCGCCGCCCGGTACTCGTCGAAATGCGCCGACTGCACCCGCACCGCGCCATCCCAGGCCAGGCCGAGCCAGGCCAGGTCCTCCAGGATCGCCTCGGCGAATCCGGGCCGGCAGCGCCCGGCATCGATATCCTCGAGCCGCAGCAGGAACCGCCCGCCCGCCCCGCGCGCCAGGTCGTGCCCGGCCATGGCCGAGGCCGCGTGGCCGAGATGCAGGTAGCCGGTCGGGCTCGGCGCGAAACGGGTGACGATGGACATCGGC
>JAJZFF010000240.1 GCA_021805485.1 Pseudomonadota bacterium | reverse complement strand
CTGGGCGAACAGCACGATCACCACACCCATGATGATCAGCGAGGTGATGATCTGCGTCTTGCGCTCGAATCGGTCGGCGAACAGCGTGCCGAGCAGCGGACCGAATGGATTGGCGATGGCGATGATGAAGGCGTATTCGAGGCTGTGGGTGACAGTGATACCACGATGGATCAGCAGCGTCGGCACCCAGGCGGCAAAGCCGTAGAAACCGATCACCTGCGCCATGTTGAAGATCGACAGGATGATCGTCCGCCGCAGATATTCGGGGCCGAAGATCTCCATGATCGATCCCGCGCCATCCTCTTCCGGGGCTGCCGGTTGCGGTGGCGGCAGGGCCGTGCCGGTTTCCGCCGCCACCCGCCGCTCGATTCCGGCCACGATCGCCTCCGCTTCCGCCATCCGGCCGTGTCGGGCCAGCCAGCGCGGGCTCTCCGGAATGCCGCGCTGCAGCGCGAAGACCACGACGGCGCCGACGGAACCGATCAAGATCAGCACCCGCCAGTATTCCAGCCCGAACGGCTTGCTGCCCTTCATGGCATAGGCGAGGAACGCGATCAGCGGCACCACGAGGAAGGTGATGAACTGGTTCACCGCAAAGGCCTTGCCGCGCTCGCCCCGGGGAATGATCTCGGAAATGAAGGTGTCGATCGTGACGAGCTCGACGCCGATGCCGATGCCGGCGATGAAGCGCCAGATATCGAGCGTGAGACCGCTGGTCTGGAACGCCATGATCGCCGTGCAAACCATGTACCACAGCAGCGAGCCGGTGAAGACGGCGCGGCGGCCGAACCGGTCGGCAACCTGGCCGAAGATCAGCGCGCCGACCCAGAGCCCGGCGAAGGTGGCGAAGACGAAAGTGCCGAAGCCGGCGACCTTCAGCACACTCAGCCCGGCAAGGAAGCCGAGCGATTCGGGCTTGAACAGCCCTTCGCCCACCATTCCCGGAGCGACATAGCCGGTGAAAAAGAGATCGTAGAACTCGAAAATGCCGCCGAGCGAGATCAGGACGATAATGGTCCAGACCGTGCGCGACGGCGGCAGACGGTCGAGGCGAGCGGCGATTGTCGCCGCAGTCTGGTCCGGCATGCGATCCTCACTGACATGTTTTTTATCAGTAAGCCCGTCTCGTGAGACCTTGGCAAGTCGGGGCCGCCATTACCGGAGGCAACAGCCGCGGGCCGATCTTGCCCGTCTAATCCTTCAGTTCCCGGCGGTCCTGGTCGCGGACCAGCCAGTAGACGATGCCGAGCGACAGGAACGCGACCGAAAGTGCCAGGAGTTGCAGCGCGTTCTCATGCGCCAGATCCATGATGATCAGCTTGCGGACGATCGCGAGCATTCCGATCAGGATGACCACCCGCACGCGCAGCGGCCCCTCGTCGCGTTCGCTCGTCACCAGGATCGAGCGCTTGAATTCCAGCGCGATGACGACGGTGAAGATCCCGCCGAACACCGACTGGAACACCGCCGCATTGGTCGGATCGAAGGTTGTGGCGAGGATGTCGTGCGCGATATTCACCACGATCGCCATCAGCAGCGTCACGGCCTGAACGACGACGAATTCGAAATACTGGTACGCCCAGCTGCCGAACCGGCGGTCCATCCTCTGGTCTCCCAGTGCCTGCCGCGGCCATGATGGCGGCTTCCGTTGTCCGTCGCATGCACGAAAGGGGCACGGGCCCGCGCTCCTTCCACCTTTGGTGCCTTGCCCGGCCATCCGGGCGGTGCCATCTGGGGGGCATGATGAACTCGCATGATCCGGTCGGCTGGCACGGCACGACCATTCTCTGTGTGCAGCGGGACGGGCAGGTGGCCATGGCCGGCGACGGTCAGGTCTCGCTCGGCAACACCGTGGTGAAGGGCAATGCGCGCAAGGTTCGGCGCATCGGCAACGGCAATGTCGTGGCCGGGTTCGCCGGCGCCACGGCCGACGCCTTCACCCTGCTCGAGCGGCTCGAGGCGAAGCTGGAGCGCTTCCCCAACCAGCTCGAGCGCGCCTGTGTCGAACTCGCGAAGGACTGGCGGACCGACCGTTATCTCCGCCGGCTCGAGGCGATGATGGCGGTGGCCGACCGCACTCATGCCTACACGCTCACCGGCAATGGCGACGTGCTGGAACCCGAGGACGGCATCATCGCCATCGGCTCCGGGGGCAATTACGCCCTCGCCGCGGCGCGCGCGCTGATCTCGGTGGACGGCATGACCGCCGAGGAGATCGCCCGGCGGGCGATGAAAATCGCCGGCGACATCTGCGTCTACACCAACCATCACGTGACGGTGGAAATCCTGTGATCGACAGCCCGACCTACACGCCGCGCGAAATCGTCTCCGAGCTCGACCGGTTCATCATCGGCCAGCAGGACGCGAAGCGCGCCGTCGCCATCGCCCTGCGCAACCGCTGGCGCCGCCAGCAGCTCCCCGAGGGGCTGCGCGAGGAGGTGGTGCCGAAGAACATCCTGATGATCGGCCCGACCGGCTGCGGCAAGACCGAGATCGCCCGCCGCCTGGCCAAGCTTGCCCAGGCGCCCTTCATCAAGGTCGAGGCGACGAAATTCACCGAGGTCGGCTATGTCGGCCGCGATGTCGAAAGCATCGTGCGCGATCTCGTCGAGGTGTCCCTCACCATGCTGCGCGAGATGAGCCGCAAGGGCGTGCAGGCCCGCGCCGAGCTTGCCGCCGAGGATCGCCTGCTCACCGCGCTGGTGGGTGAGGGCGCTTCGTCGGAGACGCGCAACCGCTTCCGCCGCATGCTGCGCGACGGCGAGTTGGAGGACAAAGAGATCGATGTCGATGTGAGCGAGGCGCCGCCCAACGTGATCGGCCAGATGGACATGCCGGGCATGCCTCCGGGCGGGGCGATCAACCTTGGCGACATGATGAAGTCGATGTTCGGCCGCCAGCACGGCCGCAAGCGCATGACCGTCTCAGCCGCCCGCGCCGCCCTGGAGCGCGAGGAGGCCGACCGGCTGCTCGACAACGAACAGCTCAACGCCGATGCCCGCCTGCATGCCGAAACGCACGGCATCGTCTTCCTCGACGAGATCGACAAGATCTGCGCCCGCACCGAGAGCGGCTTCCGTGGCGGCGACGTCTCGCGCGAAGGAGTCCAGCGCGACCTGCTGCCGCTGATCGAGGGCACGACGGTCTCGACCAAATACGGCCCGGTGAAGACCGATCACATCCTCTTCATCGCCTCCGGCGCCTTCCACGTCGCCAAGCCGTCGGACCTGCTGCCGGAACTGCAGGGGCGGCTGCCGATCCGCGTCGAGCTCGCCTCGCTCTCGCGCGAGGATTTCCGCCGCATCCTGACCGAGCCGGAACACTCCCTGCTCAAGCAGTATGTCGCCCTGCTCAAGACCGAGAATGTCGACCTGCACTTCACCAACGACGCGGTCGATGCGGTGGCGGCGCTCGCCGCCGACATCAACGACCGGGTCGAGAATATCGGCGCGCGCCGGCTGGCTACGGTGCTGGAGCGGTTGCTCGAGGAGATCAGCTTCGCCGCGACCGACCGCGCCGGTGAGACGGTGACGGTGGATGCCTCGATGGTCGAGGACAAGGTCGCCCCGCTCGCAGCGCGCGGTGATCTTGGTCGATTCATCCTGTAACGGCGCGGGTCTCCGGCGGCGCCGGGGGCTCAATCCCCCAACGTGCGTCGCCGGGACTCGAATTCGGCGGCGTCGATCTCGCCGCGCGCGAAGCGTTCCTTGAGGATATCGAGCGCCGTCCGCTGCGGCGGATGCACCGGCCCGTGGGTGAACGTACCGGCGGAACGCAGCACCGCCACCGCGACCATGACGATTACGGCGAGAACGAGGATCATGAAAAAAGGTCCGAGAAACATCGTCGTCCACCCATCATCCCACCACATCATGCCCGGCCCATAGCCGAAGCCACCCGACCCCGGCCCGCCTTGCGCGAAGGCAAGGCCCGGCAGGCCCACGAGCGCGACCGGTCCCGCAATCCATTTCAGCCTGTTCACGATCGACCCTCCTTTATCCATCAGATTATGACGACAAGATTGCGGGATCACGCCCTTCTCCGCATTGATCTATATGGATATGCCCCGGCGCTCTGCGTAACGCTGGCTTGTGCCGACCGGGCAGGAGCGGAGGATCATTCCGCGCCGCGCGGGTCGACCGGCATGATCGGCGCATCGTCCCGTGCGATCACGGCGCCGGCCGCGAGCAGCACATCCTCGCGGAAGGGGGCGGCGACGAGCTGCACGCCCAGCGGCGCGCGGCCGGCGAATCCGGTCGCGACATTGAGGCCCGGCAGGCCGACCAGCGGCAATGCGATCTGCGTCGCCTGGGCGTCCCACACACGGCGGAACGCATCGGGTCCGGCGAGGTCGAGACCGTCGGCGAAGGGCAGTTCGCCGGAAGTTGGCATCATCAGCACGGGGAAGCGGGCGAGCAACTGGCGCCAGGCGCGGGCGATGGTGGCGCGGCGCTTGAGCGCCTGGGCAACCACGTCGCCCGGCCAGGATTTTGCCTGCTCGCGGAAGGAGTCGATCACCGTCATCGCGCCCGGATCCCCCTCCTGCGCGACGGTGGCGGCCAGCGCGTCGAAACCATCGCCGAGCCAGAGCTGGATCTGCACATCCACTGCCTCGCGCATATGCGGCAGGTCGTCGATCGCCTCGACCGCCCAGCCCGCCGCTTCAAGCGCCCGGCCCGCCGCGATCAGCGCCGCCTCGACCTCCGGCGCCACTGCCATGCCGCCGGGGCGCAGGCAGAGTGCCGCCCGGCGCGGCAGATCCGGCCCGTCGAGCGGTGCGGGGCACCACCACGGGTCGCGTGGGCCGTCAGGATCCGGATCCGGCTGCGCCATCGCCGCCAGGGCCAGCCGCAGATCCGCCATGCTGCGCCCGATCGGGCCGGAGACGGCGGTGATCTGCGCGCCGATGCCGCGCTCGGGCCCCGATGCGTTGAACGCCGCGACACGGCCGATGCTCGGCCGCAGCCCGTGCAGGCCGCAGGCATAGGCGGGGTAGCGGATCGAGCCGGCAATGTCGGTGCCGTGGGCGAAGGCGCCGATCCCGCTCGCAACCGCCGCCGCCGCCCCGCCGGACGAGCCGCCGGGCGTCAGCGCCGGGTCGTGGGGATTGCGCGTATCGCCGTGCAGCAGGTTGGTCGTGAACCAGCGCATCGAGAAGGCGGGGGTATTGGTGCGGCCGATGATGACCGCTCCCGCACGCTCCAGGTTGTCGACCACCGGGCTGCTGCGCTGCGCGACCAGGTCTTTCTGCAGGCGGATGCCGTTGGTGGTGGCGAAGCCTTTCTGGTCGATATTCACCTTCACCGTGATGGGAACGCCGGCGAGCGGACCCGGATCGTCGCCGCGGGCGAGTGACGCGTCGATCCGCGCGGCGGTGACCAGCGCCTGCTCCGGGCGATGGTCGATCACGGCGTTGATTGCCGGGTTCGCCTCGTCCAGCCGGGCGAGCGCGGCGGCCGCCGCCTCGCGCGCCGAAACCTCCCGCCGGCGGATGCGCGCGGCGAGGTCGGATGCTGTGAGGTGCCAGAGTTCGGTCATTGTCGCTCCTGTCGCCGCCGCCGGTTCAGCCCGGCTCCAATCCACACCATTGCGCAACGAAGAGCGCGATCGCCTTCGTCACCCGCCGCACCGAGGCGAGGTCCACCGCCTCGTCGATCCCGTGTATCCCGCGCGAGACAGGGCCGTAGCAAAGCGCCGGAATCCGGTCGTAGAGCGCATGAACCCGCGCATCGAGATAGGCGCCGGTGGTCATCGTGCCGAGCGCCGCGCCGGTCGCCGCCGCATGGGCGCCGGCCAGCGCCGCCTCCGCCGCCGATCCCGGTTCCAGCACGTAGCCCTCGGCGAAGAAGCCGTTGAAGCTGACGCGCGGCGTGTTGTTCGCAAGCATCGGGTCGGTCGCGGCGAAGGCGGCGATCCGCGCCTCGATCTCGCGCGCGGCATCTGCCGCCCGCGTACCCGGATAGAGCGAGATCCGGCAGGAAAGCCGGCATCGGCTCGGCACCGAGGAGGCCCAGTCCCCGCCCTCGATCCGGCCGAGATTGAGGTTGATCGGGTGCGGCTCGGCGGCGAAATGCGGATGCGCGCCCTTGCGCGCGTTCCACTCCGCCTCCAGCCCGCGCAGATCGGCGATGATGCGATACGCGGCATCGATCGCGTTCGCGCCCTCAGCCATGGCGCGGACATGCGCCGGCGCGCCGCGCACCTCGATCTCGAACCAGAGCACGCCGACATTGGCGCGCACCAGGCGTTCGTCCTGCGGTTCGGGAATCAGCGCGGCATCGGCCCGATAGCCGCGCAGATGCGTCATCAGCGCGCCGTTGCCGGTCGATTCCTCCTCGACCACCGATTCGACATGCACGGTTCCGGCCGGCTGGA